>NZ_BAAKSZ010000024.1:0-51397 GCF_059698015.1 Oceanobacillus sp. NCCP-135
TAATTGGAAACTCTAGGTGGGGGATAATTAAATGCCTATGTGGGGGAAATTTCAGTTGACAATTACAATCGAATAAATTCTTTGAACCATCCTGTTTTTCAATTTTGAAGATGTAATCAGTATTTTCTTCATCGTAAGGAGCGATCAGTCCATCCATATAATTACAATCCCCTACTATTATGTAATCTGCTTTTTTACTAGAATCTTGAATCACATCATTCTGAAATACTAAAAATGTGTCTGGAATCATGCCAACTCGTTGGATAAACGGGGCGACCACCTGATAAAACACGCCACCAATAGAATCAAGGCGTCTAAAAAGGTGAGATGGGGCAATTGATTGGGTATCGAGCCAGAATTCTAATGTCGATTCAAAATCCCTTACAAATCTTCTGTAAATCTTAATCCTTCTGATGGCTCCGGTATTTGAAACTAGATGAATGAACCCCGTATTCGACATAGCGACTTGGATAAGATCGGCGTTATGTTTTAGTTTATCCAGTGGTGTGAAATAAACATAGCCGATATTAGTTAGCTCTTTTGTTCCTCCAATATTCCATTTTGAATTTATTAGGTAGCTGCTTTCTTTTATCTTTGAATAAGCATTTTGGGTGGTGTGATGATAGGCTTTAATAAATGGAACAAAATCCTTACTAAAATAGCCTTCACCTGTAAAATGCTCACTAATGTCAGTAGAAGCATATATTTCGCACTCATACAATTCGGAGTAATCATTTAGACTCCTAACAAAACTGCCTTTTTTAAAGCGAACGGTGACAGTTGTTTGAGCTGATATATCAATCATTACGTTCGCATAACCCTCTTCATCGTCATAAAAGATTTGATTTGCTCGAAAGGCAAGTGGTTGAATAAATTTAAACCTTTTCTCCTCTACTTGATAAAATAAAAAATCTGGTACAATTACAGATCCCATCAAACCGTGCATCAGTTTACACTTGATATATCCCTTGAACAATACGTCCTTTTGAAATAGATTGTCTCCTAAAAACTCTATGTACTCATGGTTACGCATATTTTCATAACGATTGAATTGCTTATTTAACTTTTTCACCTTTATGCCCCTTTCTCTCCCCTTTATATTTCTTTATTACGAATGAATGTGATAGAAAGTTCCAAATTAAGTTTGTGAAGATTAGTACTTAAATAACTAGCGCTTTTATACAAAAAGGATAAAAATAAAGAGCTTATTATATGCAAGTTTTAAGCACCACTTGCGTATAATAAGCTCTTTTGCATTTATAAAAGATAGTGCCATTTATAGCATTTTTTATTGCCATAAACAAGGGTCCCAAATCAATATATTAGATGGTTTAAAATCCTTTGGCGGCTATTAAGATTAATTCGGATCCTTTAAACAATTGACAGCGTTTTGCTGCAATTATTTCCCGATTCTAAAATTCTGCCGGATTTAATTTCAATAATCCAAGAGTTCAAGGAAATTTATGAAAAAAGTTTTTGATTTTTCGATGGAATAAAGTTTGTAATTAATGATTGCGTGACATTTTCGACAAACTCTTCAGTGGTTTCCCAGTTATGTAAAACTGTATTTATATGTATTGCTGGTATTGTTTCTAAAAAAGGAATTACAAAGTTAATTGATGAATTATTTTCATCAAAATAAACATTCAATGGTAAACTTTTACTTATACGTGGTTTTAAAATATATTGACAAAAAGTATTTATGTAATGGGAAACAGTCTCCTTACTCTCATCTGCCACTCTGTTATAAAAAGGTGTTATATCATTTTTTGTTACATAATTAACATCCGTATATGGCGAATGTGATTCATGAGTTAGCCTGTCTATAAACCTTAACTTACCCGAATTTATTAGTCTATCCAAATGCTGGCTATCAATGTTAATTGTATGATCAGGAAAATCGGCATCTATCACCTTTAGTATATATGGTTCTGTATCATGTTTAAATAATGGAACCATCAATTCTGCTTCATAATTACCATAATCTTCATGATAATTAACAGATAAGATAAAAGAGTTTTTCAATTCTCCTAGCATAGATTCTTCAATCATACTATCCCTCCGTTTAAAATATAGTAATCCAAAACCATTATAGGAAATTTTACGTTAACTAACTTTATTCTACAAACCTTTTTGAAAAATAAAACATATATCCAATTTCTCTATTAATTAATCTTTTATATTCATACAAAAACGCACAGATACTTAATGACTGCGCGTTTATACCTTATATTTTTACTGGTGCATTAATCTTTTATGCTGTCTACTACTTTAAATATTTTTTAATGTAAATTCAGCATAGTCATATCAACCGAAAATAAATCACAAGATTTATCCATATATTTTTCAAATTGATCAGAAGTAATTTCGTCTGACAACTCAATAAATGACTCAGTACCTAGTTGCTCTTCAATTTGTTTATCTACTTTTCTAACAGAATATGTATTTATTTCTGCTTTAAGGATTTCTAATAAACTAGATGCATCATCTTCATATTCTCTTTTAATAGCACGTGTTTCTATAATTTCAGTACCTGAATTATTAATATTATAATTTAATGAAAAATGATATATGATTTCTTTCATAATTTATTCCCCCTTTATTGTATTTTATTTTTAAGTCTTACAATAAAATCTCTAGAATAATACGTGAATTATTCTAAGACAATATACCTCTTCCTAATACTTCAAGAAAGCATTGAAGTACAGTAGTATACTTTTCATTAAACCTAACCATTTATTACCCTTGCAATTGGTGATTTTTAATGTCTCCCTTGGATAAATAAGTAATCACTAGAATACATTATCTTTACATCTTCACAACAATTCACATCGAGTAATTCCTCTCACTCAAATTATATCACTTTCTCGCAAAGATGACTATAGTCGGTAGAATGATCTCTCAATTTACTTGTTAATAAAGTGAGAGGTGATAATATATGAATCTAATTGAAGCCTATGGAATTGTTTTGAGAAAATACCGCACCGAGGCAAATTTGTCACAAGAAAAACTTGCATTACATTGTAACCTTGATCGAACATACGTCGGAATGTTAGAGAGAGGTGAAAGGCAGCCAACTATTTCTACACTTTTTAAAATTGCTGAAAACCTAAATGTTCCTGCATCAACCTTTGTGGTAGAGGTGGAGCAGATTTTGGAAAATGCAGAGAGGAATGATTAATCTAATATAATAACAAATATCCCACCTATCTATATATCTGAAATGCTTTTATTAAATTGGTGGGATAATTTTTATAACGAAAGAGTATTTAAGCAATAAAAATGTCTACCGATAACTCTTTGCATTATTCCCGTACTTAATTCATAAGTATTGCGGACGGATTTAGTTGGCTGTGTAGGGGTTTAAGCCACCGTTTGCAGAAAATAGAGCCACTGAGTACGGAAGGGAGAGGCACTTTTTGTTTGTAAAGAATAAAGTCCATACCTCTGCATATTTTACTAAGGAAAACTAGGTTTGCCATAACAGTTTGACATCCTTATCGCTTATAGTTATTGGTATGTGCATATCATTTTTGCTCTTTTTGCAAAGCAGATTATTAAAATATTGCAATTAGAAATCAATAATATTGAAACTTACACTGAGCCTCTGTGAACATGAATTTTCAGTCAAAATCACACCATATAACTACTCCTAGATTAATTATATATATACTTTTGATAGAATGATTACGGTCAACAGAATGTACCACGTCTGTCATGTTTTTTACCAGCGATTGCCACAAGATTTACCACTTGATGCCACCGCGTTACCAATCAGATAACATCAAGTAAGTGCAGAATTACATTTTTATGAATTTTGAAAAATAAAAAGCCTAATTCCTCTGAGCTTTGTGGGAAATTAGATATTTGATGTTCAGTAAACGCGCCCAATTACTGAAGTCCCAAAACTTAAAAGAACTTCATAAATTATTAGCCTAAATGGATAAATCTCTTGTTTTCCTATTAGCTATAGCTTCCGATAATCCATCCAATAATCCACCAGCAGTTCTATTTAAAAGATATTTATTATCAAATTGATTAATTAATTTATCTTCAAGGTCATAAATGTCATATGTTAGATATACAAATATCATTGTTGTATCTAAAGCCCTAAAGCTATTTATAGATAAAATGGAGTTTTCTTTATCACCAAATATCATTCGGTCAAAATACATTTGCATATTCCAATGTTGTTGTATTCGTTTTTTAATATCACGACTTGTACCAATATAAGCTTGGTCATATTCATCCAACACCATAATATAATATCCAGACTTTCCATTTACAGAAGTTAAGTCAGTAATCTCCTTAAAGTTTATATTTTTACTGACGAAATTCCTTAACTCTTCATTAAATTCCTTTTTAGATAATGAACGAAAATACTTCATATTCCTATCGTAATTATATAAATAATCTTCTGTACAGTCTTTTATAACTGAATCAGTATAGTGTTTTTTTAAATGTGAGCTTTTAAAAACTATTTTTTCTATGTAATTTTCTCTTGTTAGTTTTAATCCACTAGATTTTTCAAGTACATTTACCCCAAAATGTTTAATGTATGGCATTTCATATTCTCCCCCACATTCGTTTATTTTAGATATTCTCTATATTTTATCATGAATATCCACTTTCCTTTATAGGTATAGCATTTATAATACAAAATACGTACTGCCTTTAACTTTAATCAACCAGTGGATGTGGTGGTAATCATGTGTTAATTATTGGTGCATTTCATGTCATTCAATGGTAAAAAGTATCTCAAATTTAGTATATTTCATTGGCTGCAATCATAATTATTAAATCATTTCTTCCCTTTTCAAGAGTTAAGCCACATTAGCACTTCAAATGGTTTTTGATGCAAATTTTTCAAGTTCCCAAATTAAAATAAAAATATTTTTGATTTCCTCTTAAAATATCATTTTTTCGCGGTTATCATATTTCAGCAAATGACAAGCCGGCTGTTATTTGTGTCTTAAAACCACAAATAGATAAGGGGAGTTCATTAAATTATGATGAAAAATGAAATACTAGATTACGATAAAGATTACAGACTGAGACTTGCGACAAATAAAGAGTTAATAAAAATAAAGGGCTATGACTTTCTAAATTACCTAACTGACCTAATGGTTAAATATTCGGATTCTATAGGAGAAGGGGTTTCTATTGAATTGGAGGGTGAAAGATGACAGCAAAAATTGAAATGTCAGGGATGCAAGTGAATATGCCAGTAAAATTTATAAGAGCTTATGCTTATGTTCGTATTAGCACAAATAAACAATTAGATAACACATCTATTGAACAACAAATTGAGGCAATAGAAAAGTATTGTAACGAAAATAATATTGATCTTGTGAAAATATATGTAGAAGAACCCGCATCCGGGGAGAGCTTTTCGAATAGACCTGAGTTTAAAAAGATGTTTTACAATGTTTTCCAAGAGGAGAATAATATTGATTCAATCATCATATTTAAGCAAGATCGTATATCACGTAATTCTTTAGATTCCCAATATATCTTTAGTCGTTTTAAAAAGGCTAACAAGAATTTAATCTCCATTGCTGATAATATCGACACAAACGATCCTAACTCAAAACTAATTTATCAGATATTAGGTATTATTGCAGAGGTAGAGAAAGATCTAATCGCTTTTCGTACGTCACTAGGGATGGAGAAAACATTTGAAAATGGCTACTTTAACGGTGGGAGAGTATTTGGTTACGATTTAATCAACAAGAAGTTAGTAGTTGATGAAGAGGAAGCAAAAGTAGTTAAATACATTTTCGATTGTTACTCCAATAAAATGTGGGGTTATAGAAAAATAGCTAGTAATTTAAATATGCAAGGTATCAAAACCAAAAAGGATAATTATTGGTCAATTACTGCTGTTAAAACCATTCTCAACAATAAAATCTACATTGGATATGTTAAATGGAAAGGTAATTATAAAAAAGGTAATCATTATCCAATTATCAGTGAAGAGCTTTGGGAAAAAACCCAAAAACTTTTATCGTTTCGTAGTTATACCCAAGAAAAGTTACACAACGGATCCTTTCCATTATCAGGTCTATTAAAGTGTCCTACTTGTGGCGGTGCAATGGTACAAGGGAATGCAAACAAAAAATACAAATATTACGTGTGTGGCCGTTTTAAAAACAGTGGTTCTAAAGCATGTAAGTCGAATCTTGTAAAAAAGGAGTATGCGGAACAAGAGGTATTGTCGCAGGTTATGAATTACCTTAACAATCTAAACCTCTCTGTACCATTACAAACAGTTGTTATCGATAATCTAAAAAGTGAACTTGAACCAATTGAAGAAGAACTTAAATCACTAGAAAAAAGTTTAAGAGAACTAAAAAGAGAGAAACAGGAACTCTTGCAGCTCTATACGAAGAAAATAGTAGACATAGATACACTTAGTGATGAAATGAAAAGAGTTCAAAATCAAGAAAGTGAACAAAAGGAATTTAAAATACTACTAACAAAACAGATTGAATTAAAGAACAACAATGACCTATTACCAGTAATTAACCACATTACTAATGATTTTAATTCATTTTATCACTTATTAGATGACTATGATAAAAAGGAATTGCTCCGGTTTCTTATCAAGGAAATTCAAGTAAATTCTGGAGAAAAGCCTAAAGATCGAACAATCAAAGAAATCGTTTACGAGTTTGACCAAGAGCTGTTTGAGGAGATTAGTCATGAACTTATTTAACAACTAATGGGGATAATACTGTGTATAATTATTTGTCTAAATCAAAATTAGCAGTCTATTTTCAATCGAATAGACTGCTAATTTATAACTCTTAGTTACGACTACACAAAGCTTAACCGTATTTCCTTCTTTCCATGCATTTAGGTATTTTGGCTTTATCTAGGATTTTAATATGTACAGGAACTCCCTTATTCCAGTAGTTGAGATAATGCAGGAATGAAAGGAGAAATTAAAGTCATGTGATTAGCAGCGGTAGTAATAAATTTAACGTAATAATCTTTAAAATTATTTGTACCCTGATTTTTCTCCATATCATGTACAGCTTCAATTAACTCTAATTTTTCATTTGGATCTTCAACATTTTCTTTTATTATTTCCTTTAAATCCTCAAATAAATTTTCTTTATTTATGTTTACAATATTTGTAGATGAGTCAGAAGAATTGTTATTTACCCTTGAATTTGCACCATTCAAATTATAAACAATTTGTTGCGGTTGATGTTGTTGAGCTTCAATAGCTGATTCCTTCTTAACCTTGCATTGATAATGTGCAGAAATCCCCATCTGTTTGCTATAAAAGCCTCTTTCTAATACCTTGTACCTTTCCACTAAATCATTATCGAGTTTCCTAATTAAGACATCAGATTCTTCAATAGATAAGCTGCCATCGTCAATAAATATCATGTCTGGTTGTACATTTGCGTTTATGTTTTCTATACGTTCCCCATTTTGCTTTTCTAATGTGACTGTATCAAACATCATACTACCTAACATTCATCTGCCACTCCTCTCAATAATTTCTTTATACTAGGTATTCTGTAACTTGAGGTTTCTGAAACAATATTACACATTTATTAAAATCAAAATCCATTGTTACTGTTACTACCTCTATTACCTTCATAATTATCGACTAAATCTGCATGTGTTTTGTATTGCAGCCAAAAACAACTCCTATCAATATTTCAACTCCCTTATCCTCAATTCCAATTCTTTTAAATAGCATTACGTAAGTTAAAATCTCTAAAGATCGAATAATATTTGTTTCATCTCTGTCGAATATAGTATGAAAATTACTATGTACAATTTTATTTCGTAACTCCACTAAAAAACTTGCAACTTTTTCTATTTTGAATCCACTTGGAAATATAAATTCCATCGATTCTTCGAGAATATTAATATTTTGTTTATATGCATTTACTACTTTTTTCCTCTGACCAAACTGAGTGCCTAACTGAGCAATTCTACTTTTTGCTAGACTTAAAAAGTTTCTATCATCAGCACTTATTTGATCATTGTTACCTAGATTATTTATTACTTCTAATAAATCTTCTTTTATCAACATGGGATAGTTATCTACATTTCTTTCGTATAGGGCAGTATTCTCCTTACATTCATTTTCAAATGCAGCGAAAATCGCAAGGAATCTTTCAATATCGTAGGAATACGATTCATTAATATCTTTAGGATAAAAATTCAAGTTTATATTTTTATTATCAGCAACAAATTGTAATAATTGACTAATGTAAGGTTTGAAATAATCATACTGTATAACAGGGAAAGCATTAATATTCTTTAATTCATATGGTTTATTATGGTATGTACCTAACTTTTGTCTTCTACCATCAATTTTCCCCAAGATTGTTATAGGCTTAAAATTAATTTTTAACTGGTGACTAACTAATTGAATAAACTTCAGTACAATAGATACTAAATCGTGGACTTTTTCTATATTATTTGTTTCTTCAAATAGCACAGACAACTTAGCATGTAGCTTTAAATCACTTGCTATCCCCCTTTCGAAAATATCACCGTATGATAAAACTATCGATATATTTTCATCTTTATATTTAATATTATACTCTTCGGCTATATGTTTTCCATATATTAAATCAACAGGGTTCTTCTTAAAATTACCAGCTTCTGGGAAAAAATATGAGGCTGGGTTAAATATTACATCTATTTCATCGCCAGTTATTTGTATTTCATTAATGGCTTTACTTTGAATCAATAATACATAGTACAGAATATTAAATCGAATAGCTTTATCTCCTGTAAACGAAACGTCTTTTACAAATGCATACGACTTTTTATAAATAGTTGAAGTAAATTCAATCATGAAATTTTTCTTTTTGATAACATCTAAAAAATTAAAACTTTCCTTTTCTTCTTTTGGAATAAGAATCATTGAATTATCTTTTCTATAATAAACACAATCAATATCTTGAAATTTTATATAGTTTAATTCCATGTAATCCTCCATATCAATCATTAAATCACTTCACAAATAAAAACTAATGGATACTTATTTCCTTTTTCCCCTTCTATTATTTTCATAGTATTATAAAAGTGAGAGGAGGACAAATATGACAACAGAAATAAAAAAAGTAGCTATCTATGCCCGCGTAAGTACAGAGGAACAAGCAAAGGAAGGTTTCAGTATAGCCGCCCAACTTCAAACACTTCGGCAATATGCTCAAGTCTATAAATGGGAACTGATTGATGAGTATGTTGATGAAGGAATTAGCGGCAAATCTGTAAAGGGACGTCCGGAAATGAAAAGGTTAATTAAAGATGTAGAAAGTGAGAGATTCGATGCTGTGATAGTATGGAAAATTTCCCGACTTTCAAGAAATATGTTAGACACACTAACGATTCTAGATAAGTTTGAAAAATACAATGTGAAATTTATTTCCTACTCGGAAAACTTTGATACCAGCAGTCCTATAGGCCGCCTAGTACTTCAAATTATGGCTTCAATTGCTGAAATGGAGCGTAATACTTTAGCGGAAAACGTAAAACTAGGAATGAAGCAACGGGCATTAGAAGGGCGATGGAACGGTGGTATTGTATTTGGTTATGACACTGTAAAAAAGGAACTTGTTATCAATGGAAAGGAAGCAGAGGTAGTACAGCTAATCTATCATATGTATGCTGATGGTAAAGGGCTAAGAGCAATTTCTAACCATTTAAATAAAGAAGGGTATAAGACGAAACGTAACCGATATTTTTCCATCAATGGTATAGCACAAATCCTAGACAATGTTATATATAACGGTAAAATCAGCTGGCTAAAGGTTGAGAATTGGGATACCAAACGAAGAAAAGGGAAAAACCCTAATCCTATCCTTGTTGAAGGAAAGCATAACGCTATTATTTCGGATGAATTATGGAACATTGTACAAGCAAGAAGACAAAGTAAATCCTTTAAGCAGCGTCAATCAAATGAGCCATTTTTACTAAGTAAGCTATTGCGTTGTCCAGATTGTGGTCAAGGAATGGTTCCTTCTATAACAACATACACTCTAAAAGATGGAACGAAACGAAAACATCGTTATTATGTATGTAGCGATTTTCATAATAAAGGGTCTGCTGCTTGTAAAGCTAATTCCATTAAAGCATATGAAGCAGAAGATACGGTTATCAAGAAAATTGAACAATTTAGTTCTAATAAAAAGAAGTTATATAAGACGCTCACAGACATAAGTTCTAATTCTGCCCATTCGATAAATCAGCTTAATAAAGAACTAAAAGAGATTGAAAAGCAACTAAAAGAAATAGAACAATTACAAGCAAAGTATATGGAAGCCTTTGAAAAGAATACTCTCCCCGTAGATATTTTACAAGAAAGATTACAAAAGGTCTCAAATGATAAAAGAGGGTTAGAACAAAAGAAAAATAAGATTATAATACAATTAGGTTCTGTCGATTCAAAAGTAATCCAACCAGAATTAATCGAGCAATTACTAAAGAAGTTCCTATTAGTTTATAAAGAGTCATCTAGGGAAAATCAAAAACAATTACTACAGTTGTTAATTGATAATATTGCAATCAAGCAAATAGGTAAATCCAGATCGGTTAAAAACATAGAACTGGATTTTGACTTTACTGAAATGCACATATCGAAAACATTTACATTAATCCACTTGTTATATCGTGAAACGGATAATGAACATACCTTTTCAATACCCGCTTCCGATAAAGAATTAGCCCCTTACCTGCAACAGTTTTTGCCTCTATTTGTGGTACGGTTCCCCCCTCAATATCCGAAACCCCCGATATACCTGCTCCAAAAGTATAAGCCGCATTAACTGATGAGGAAACGTCATTTTTGAAAAAGACAGAGACATGTCACTCCGCTTCTGTACATCCGCACTAATCCCAAGCGATCCGCCAATTACAAATGCAAGCTTGCTTTTGCCGTAGGTTGCGAGCTCATCCAGCTTTGCTGCCAGCTGTTCGGAGCTAAGCATGGTGCCGTTGATTTCCAGGGTGATTACATAGGTATCCTGATTGATGTGTGACAGGATCCGCTCGCCTTCCTTTTGTTTAACTTTCAGCATTTGTGCATCACTCAAGTTTTCGGGTGCCTTCTCATCTGCCACTTCAATCACATCAACCTTGGCATAGGCAGTCAGACGTTTTAAATATTCCTGGATGCCCTGCTTCAAGTATTTTTCTTTAAGTTTTCCTACCGTAATCAGACTAATCTTCACTTGCGTTCATCCTTTTCTATTGCGCTTTTGCTTAGTTGCCAGTTGAATAATCAGAAAACTAACGAGATATAATGCACTGGTTAGTCCAAATAATTTAAAAACACCCGGTGTGAGTGCCATATAAGTGCTGATCGGAGCAGACCAGATGAATGCGATTAACAGAAAGTACTTCCTGTTCGTAACAGCCGCTCCGATTGCCAGACAAGCCGGCAGAAACAGTGTAAACAATGTGTTCAGAAACGGCTCCAACTCAACATCGCCATTATGATATGGATTTAAATAAATAAAATAAATCCAAAGAAAGATACTGGATATTCCCGCAATCACGCCCAGCCATCTGGAAACCTTCATCATTTGATCATCTCCCTCGTTTTACATATATCCCTCCAACTCTTACATCTATCATAAACAAAAAAACATTTTGCATTCAAGATTATTTTAGAATATGATATATAGCACGGAATCAGTGCATGGAAGCGCAACCAAATACCTACTATTCTTAAACAAATTTTATGTCTATAGGTTTATCCAGCTAAAAAATGGGTATTTATTATCACTTCGATAAAGAATAGGGTGAATAAATTACTTGGAATCAATTACATCATTAGAGATCCAGATCGAGCAGCTGAGGAAGAAGATGTATATGGCATACGAAGCTAATGAAAGCTATGACTATATCGTCAAGATTTCTCAGGAATTAGATACACTGCTAAATAGATTGGATGATCACAAAAAAACTTATAAAACAGATAGGAAATAAGCGGCCGTCTTTGTACATAGCCGCTTTTTTTCTATGTTTTTTTAAGTTTCATGCCCTGCAAGCATTGTCGCCAGTTCATCCTCAATTTTCCGGATTCCCTTTGTTTCCCCAAGATAGTTATTGATTAAAATAGAAAAGATCAGCTCTTCTCCGTCCATTGACATCACATAGCCTGATAATGCAGAAACACCTGTGATGGAACCTGTTTTTGCGGTGACATTTCCTTTTGCGGGGTCTTCCAGCATTCGGTTGCGCAAGGTGCCGCCAATAAGTCGCTCTTCTTCACCTGCAATTGCCAGGGAGTTTTTAAATACATCAAACCACTCTGCTTTCTGAATATCGTATAGCAAGTGGGTCCATTCATCTGCTGGGACCATATTCTTATGAGACATTCCGGATCCATCCCGAATCAGCATGGTATCTGTACTCATCCCTAACTCCCCTGCAGTCTGCTCCATGACCTCCAGTCCTTTTTCCCAGCTACCTTCTCCATTAAAGATCTTACCCATTTCCTTTACGAGTACTTCCGCATGCCCGTTATTGCTCAGCTTCATAAATGGGAAGAATAACTGTTTCAATGGGATTGATTTTCCCGATGTTAGTAATGTAGCTCTTTCTGGTGTGACACCATTGATTACTTCCGGAAGACCGGCAAAGGTGATCCCCTTTTCTTCCATTGATTGTTTAAACACATCAACAGCATATCCTGCTGGCTCCCATACGGCGATCCATGATTTGGAGGGCGCAGCATTGACCGGAATTTTGCCTTCAATGATGATATTATTTGTTCCATGCTCTCGTTCAATTGATATATTTTTGTCTTCTTTACCATTTACAATTTCGGATTCATTGATAATCGTTACATAATCGGTTTCCGGCGTCAATGTTACCTCTGCCTGTCCCCCGATATCCTCTGTCGGGGTTACTTCCACGATTACAGTTCCCGCATCATAATCTTGATTTGGCGATAAGGTTAATGCTGATACTTGGGTTCCGGTATAATATGACTCATCCGACCAGTTTAAATCCTGAGATAAACGAACATCATCATACCAGCTGTCATCTGCAATTACGTTTCCTTCAATACGTTGAATCCCCTGATTTTGCAAATCAACGGCAAATTGATCTAGGTTCTTCTTCATTAATGTCGGATCGCCTTTACCCTTTAAGTACAAATTGCCGTAAAGGACATTCCCTTGTATCTCTCCATCTGTCCATACTTCTGTAGCAAAGCGATATTCCGGTCCAAGTGTTGCCAGTGCGGCAGCTGCCGTTAACAGCTTCATATTGGACGCCGGGTGCAGGCGAATGTCGCCATTTTTAGAATAAAGGATTTCTCCCGACTTAGCGCTTCGGATACTGATTCCTGTGACCGTTCCATCAAGCAGCTCGTTATCAAGAATGCGGTCAACTTTATCATCCAATGAGATGTGCCCTGCTTCTTTATCTTCTTTTTCATTCGATGCAGTGATAAATAATGGTTCTTCGTCTTTATCAGGAAAAAACAAAAAGACTGCTGCTACAAGCAACAAAAGGATTGCTGAGAGCTTGATATACCGTTTTGAATTCATTCGATCATCACATCCTTTGGTTTTCCTAAGTTCCTTTCAATTATACATGATTATGGTGGCTGGGTAAGGCATATGAACTTATTTTCAAAAAAAGTAAGGCTGTGTTTTAGATTTTTAACATGGGGAATAGAAATAATGTAGTTATTTTTAGAGTCAGAAAAACCGGACAAACCCTAAAATAGGAGTGTTTCACAATGAATCAAGTATTATTCATTCAGACAGGTACTGGTGTGGACGTCCATGGGCAGGATGTAACAAAAGCAGCGGTCCGCGCAGTCGAAAATGCCATTTGGTATAACTCGATGCCGGGGATAGAAAAAAGCCTTCCCGATCAGCAGATTGAAAATATGAAGGTGAATATACGGATTGCCGTACCGCTGGATCGTAACAAGCTGGAAGTGGCAAAACTGAAGGAGGCCATTCCTTATGGCACTGTAACGGTAGATGTGACGGATGGTGGAATGGCTACAAGCAGCGGGATTATTTTAGCTGATAAGGATGATCAGAACGATTTAATGTATATCGTCAATGCCGCAGTGGAAGTGGGATACTGATATGAATAGGGTGAAACAGCGGCTGCTGTTTCATCCTATTTTTGTGTTGATTTGTGTTCTGGATGGGTGAACCCGAGGGCGAAATGCTGAAGCTCACTGTGATTTGGCTGAAGTTCACAATGAGTTGGTTAGAAGTTCACAGAAGTAATACCGAAGTTCACGGGCAGAATGCTGAAGTTCACAATTAAAATGCCAAAGTTCATAATTCACCTGCTAATTTTGTGGTATGATTATTTTTACTATCTGGACAAAAAGGGGGCAGCTTTTATGTTTTCACTGGAAATAGATGAAATACTGGAATTACGGATGCTGGAAATATCAGATGCAGAGGAACTGTTTCAATTAACAGATGACTCCAGGGAATATTTGCGCGAGTGGCTTGGCTGGGTAGACACGACGACCACTGTTGATGATTCTAGGGGCTTTATCGAACATACTCAATCGTCCTTTGAAGCTAAAAAAGGAATTACTTTTGGCGTATTTTACAAAGATAAACTTGGTGGTACAGCCGGCTTTAACAGCTTTGACTGGACGAATAAAATTGGTTATATCGGCTATTGGCTCTCCAAGGATTATCAGGGTCTTGGAATTATGACAAAGGTTAGTGCGGTGCTGACGGATTATGCTTTTCAGGAGCTTAACCTGAATAAAGTGGATATTCGGGCTGCATATGAAAATAAACGGAGCCGAGCAATTCCTGAAAGACTCGGTTTCACAGAGGAAGGGAAGATTCGTCAGGCAGAGTGGTTGTATGACCATTATGTTGATCATGTCGTCTACGGGATGTTAGCGAGTGAATGGAATATGCATTAGCTTGAGAAGGGAATGTGTTGTTATGAACTTTTATATAGCATCTGGTTTTGCAAATAAAGAATTAGTCATGTATGTGAGTCAAAAGCTACTTTCTTTAGGGTTTAGCCATACATATGATTGGACGAGAAACGATCGAGCCGTGACTGTTCAACAGCTGCAGCAAATTGGCATGAGGGAAAAACAGGCTGTTTCTGACTGTGACGTATTTATCATGCTGCTGCCTGCCGGAAAAGGAAGTCATGTTGAATTAGGGATGGCATTGGCGTCGGATAAGCGAATATTTATATATTCAGTGGAAGAAATTGATCCAGCGACAGCTTCTACATTTTACTTTGTTGATGGTGTCGAGCGAATTTATGGCGAAGTTGATATGTTTATAAAGCGAGTTGGGTTAGTTTAAATAGTAATAGGGGGTCTTACTTGGCAAATTTATACGAAGGCTGTTTGGATATACAGAAAAAATCTACAGGGGGATTACATGAATGGATCTTGTTTTTAAAACAGAAAAGGCTGTCTTTAACTACCGGGTAGCCGGTGTTTGGAATGAGAATAATCATGTACTGATACATAAGGATGCAAATGATACACACTGAGCATTGCCTGGTGGAAGGGCTGCAATGTTCGAGGACTCACGCAATACGCTGAAACGGGAATTCCATGAAGAGCTTGCTGCTGAAATAGATACAGGCAGACTGCTCTGGATCGTTGAAAATTTTTTCTCATATCGAGGATCAAATTTTCACGAAATTGGATTGTATTATGAGGTTGTTGCGGGTTCGAATGCTTTATTTTAAACTGATGCTTTTCATGGCCCTGAGGGTGAGCGGCTGATCTATAAATGGGTTCCAATCGGAGAATTGAGCGAGATTAAATTGTATCCGGAGTTTTTGCAGGAAGGTTTAAAGGAGCTTCCTGTTCATACGGAGCATTTGATTACGAGAGATAGGTTGATTTCATGGAGAAAATCCATTGAGTGACAGGAAATACCAAAGTTCACAGAGAAAAAAGCCGAAGTTCACAATTGAACGGCAGGATTCACAAAGCAAATTCATATTCGATGAGAGAAGAAATAATAGCCAAAATACTTGGAAAAGATGAAGTATTCTAATTATCTATATGATATAATAATAGAACAATAGTTTGGTAAACTCATGGGCAGGTTGGCATTCATCTCCAAGAAGGGAGGTGGTGTCCTTGACAGTATTCGAAGCATTGATGGTTGCTCTAACTTCCGGGTTGTTAATCGTAGGCTTACTGTCATTTGATCAAAAAAAATAAGCCCCCCATAGAGTTGTAACGGCTCTGAGGCTTATTTTTTTGTGCTTTACAGCCAATCCCCCTTGAAGGGAACTATGCTATTGTACTTAGGTCGTCAGCGCTGACACGCTGACGATCCATTTTTATTTTATGCTGTTACTTTTATTATACCATATTTCATAATAATTAAAACCAACTTTCCTTATCATAACTCTAAACTGTTCGAGGCACTTATAATTCCTCTAACTTCCGGGTTGTTAATCGTAGGCTTACTGTCATTTGATCAAAAAAATAAGCCACCTTTGAATTGGCGGCTCTCGGGCTTATTTTTAACCTATTTAGCCAATCCCCCATATAGGGAATCACGTAACAACGAGCAAGACAGACGGCATAAATTATTAAATAGGGGTGGCAAGCTAATTATTATTGATTTTGATAAAAACGAACAAATAAATCATCCGAAAGTTCATAACGGGTTTTCCCATGAAGAACTTAAAATAAAATTATCTGAAGTTGGATTTAAATCAATCGAAATGAAGACATTCCATCATGGAAATCGTATTTTTATGAACCTAGACGCCTCCATGTTTATATCTAGTAGTATCAAGTGAAGATGAGATGAATAACTGCTTGTTCAGTTTCCTTTCACTTTTTCCGTGCTACGGGCAGATCACGTTTTTTGACCTTCCTTTTCATGAAGTTTCTTTTAACCTAAAATAACGTTATTAAATCCCATCTACTTTCTTCCTTACCTCTTTCCTCAGTTTAAAACGAATACGATTCGTATACGCTGTATTTTTATCCAGTTTTTAATATAGAAAAAGATTGCTCCCATTGAACAATCTCTCGTCTCTATATTTCAAATTCCCAGTCTTCCTTCATCTTTAAATAAAGCACAAGCAACACATTTTCCAGCTCTCGAACTGTTTTCGTCCCCATTTCCAGACCAACTTTCGGTAACAGTATTGCTGCCATCTCTCTTGTCAGCTGATTTCTTGGTATCTCCCGCATTTCCATAAACTTATAGCTGTATGTTTTCAGCAAATTGAATTCCTTCGCACCAAGTGAGTTCATTGCCAGCGTACCGATTGAAATACTTTCTCTACTTAGTCCACGCACTTCGATTTCTTTTTCCAGTGGCGATTTCTTTAGCCGCTTCGCCTTCCGTTCATGGACGACGATCGTTCCAGCTGCCATATCGCCGAGCCTTTTATGTTTAGAATGAAGAAATACCAGAATAATTCCCAGGAAATAACTGGTTGGAAGCATATCAACAATGCGGAGTAGATTGCGGATCACCGCAGACAGCAAGGTGATACTATGGCCATTTTCCTGAATAACACGAATTCCAATCATATGCTTGCCAATTGTTTTTCCGTTAAAAAAATATTCCCCAACGAAAAAATAACCCCAATTGATTGCAAACACTACAATGATCACCATGGCTATCATCCAGCCATATTCCATTAGTTGCCACATATCTGAGCTTGTCGTAAATACAAGCATTAAAATAAGTGCAATTTGTGTGAACGTCAGGATTACCTGATCAACAATCATTGCCGCTGCTCTGGATCCAAGGCCAGCAAGTTTGAATTGAAGCGAAACGAATTCCGGTGTTTTTATATGTATCTGATCCTGTGCCATGCCCTTTCTCCCCTAACCTTCACGCATTCTTCTCTTTTTCAGTAATAGCTTACCACATATAATATAGAGAAGTAAGCCGATAACCGTCACAAGCGCCACCACATATTTCATTTCCAGGGAAAGTGGGGATGGTGTGATGAAGCCTTCAATGATCCCTGCGATGATGAACAGAGGAATCGTTCCAAGGAAAAGCTGTACAGACCGTTTTGCATTTTCCTTCAATTGGTAGCCTCTGGTAAATCGACCTGGAACGAACAATTTATATCCCATTAACAGACCTGCACCGCCAGCGATAAAAATAGCTGTCAGCTCAATGATGCCGTGTGGTACAATGTATGCCCAGAAATCATAGGACATGCCTGCATGCCAGTACACTGCAGCCAGTGCGCCAACAATTAAACCATTATAAACGAGTACAAATACCGTCAATAATCCAAATGTGATGCCACTAGCAAATGCCAATATGGCAACCTGGATATTATTGGTCATTATTTCGGCTGACATCAGGGACGAATCAATGGCGTCATGGCCTTCTCCAAGCTGTTCCGGGTTTATTCCCGCTGCCATATCGCTTGGCATGATGGAATAAAAATGGAGTGGATCATCCACGACTGAAAGAAAGGCCGCTAGCCCACCAAACAGAAACAGCAGCATAGCAAGGATGATAAACTTCCATTGTTCCAGCAACAGACCTATGAATTTTGAACTGAAAAAATAACGGACTTGCTGGAAACTGGAAACCTGATCTTTATATAAGAGATTATGTGATTTGGCAACAAGTCCATTTAAATAGCCGGTAACTTCTTCATCAGGATAGTAGGTTTGGCTATAGGATAAGTGCTGTGCTGCCCTTTGATAGAGCCGATGGAATTTAGAAATATCCTGGCCACTCACCCTTCTTCCTTTTTTCTGAAGATGACGTACATATTCCTCCAGCTGCTTCCAATCCTCCCGGTGAAGCTTCACAAACTGACTGATGTTCATCCTTTCCCCCACTTCCTACAAGCGCTTTAAAGTAATCCCTGATTCATCCAATGGATTACCTGAGATACGGCTTCTGTTGCTAAATTTTCTTCCTTTGCTTCGATCATGACAAGACCCTGTGCTTCCCATTTTGCTTTCTCTCGCTTTTTCACCAGTACCTGTTGCTGAGCGATTGACTTTCTCATGGCTAGCGGTACTGTAGACGGGCTTTGCTTCGTCTCAGCGGCAAGTGCTTCGTCTTCTATACCAATCATGAGGAATAAATGCTTTTGCCTTAGTCGTTTTAGATAATGTAATGTACTTTCTTCATGTAAAAATGTATGGATGTCGCTGAACAGTAAAATCAAGCTTCTCTTTTTCTGTACAGTCTGCAAGTAGCTCAGCACCCCGGCATAATTGGATTCCTTTGCATCTGCCTGCAAGTGATAGATGGACTGCAGGATTTTCTGCACTTGATCCATTCCTTTAGCCGGTGGTACAAACACTTTAATAGCATTGGAGAACGCCAACACACCTACATAATTCCCCTTTTTAAGGGCTGAGGTGGCAACAGTTATCGAGGCTTCCAATGTTTTTTCCAGACGATTTCCCTTTTTCAGTTCTGCGCCCATCATTCTTCCACAATCAATTAAGATCGTTATATATTTTCCATGCTCCGGTTCATATTCATTTGTCATCACTTCCTGCAGCTTTGCCGTTTGTCGCCAGTTTATTTTCCGCGGGTCATCCCCAACCACATAATTTCTGATCCGGGAAAATTCCCCTGTACCGCTTTGATGTCGGCGAATCTTCGCACCTTCATACAGCAAAAAGCTTTGGGCATTTTCCAAGTAATGTCTTGTTTCTGATAAATCCGGGATGACTTTTACTGTATCCGCTTGTTCTACAGTCATCTGCCTTTCCCAAAGTCCGAATCTGCTTGCGTAACGGATGTATAGCATCTGCAGCTCATATTTCCCTCTGACAATTGCTGTTGTTTCATAGGTCAACCGGATTTGGGAATTTGCTTCAGCTGTACCCCATATCGGGAAGGTATGCTGAAAGGACTGCGGCAAATCATCGATAATCCGAAATCCACATGGATATGCAGCTGTATTCTTTAATTCAATCTCAACCTGATAATCTAATCCTCGCTCCATCTCATCCGTTACACGCCGTATCGCCTTAAGCTCGTTTCGTTTTGGTAAAATTAACAAGTCAAAAAAGGACGTTAGGATGAATAAAACATTTACCGAAATAAGGAATACCCAAGAAATATCTGTCAAAGCCAGTAGCAATAATACGACTGATAGCAGCAAATAAATAATTAAAAGCCTTCTTGCAGGCAATATCCCTTTATCTCGGAACAGGAACTGCGCCCACAAGCTCTTCAATGATCTGGTCAAAGCCAACTCCCTCCAATTCCATCTGTGGAGAAATTTGAATACGATGCCGTAACGCCGGCTTGGCTACGACTTTTATATCATCTGGTGTTACGTAATCACGCTCCGCTAAATAAGCCCAGGCTTTTGCAGCTTTAGCCATTGAAATAGCTGCCCTCGTACTTGCCCCAAATCGAATTGATTCGGTGTCTCGCGTTTTTCTTACCATCTGCATAATATAACGTAAAACATCATCACTAATGGTTACAGCGTCCATTTCTGCTTGAATCGCCCGGAATGATGGTATATCCAAAATAGCAGCAATGGATTCATCCGTATAACGGCGTTCTAGTACCTGTTTCAATACATTCGTCTCTTCCTCAAGCTCCGGGAAGTCCATCGTTAATTTAAATAAAAAACGGTCCTGTTGTGCTTCCGGAAGTGGATAGGTACCTTCAAATTCAATTGGATTCTGTGTTGCCACAACGAAAAATACCTCTGGCAGCGGATAGGTTTCCCCCTGTATCGTTACCTGTCTTTCTTCCATCGCCTCAAGCAATGCAGCCTGCGTCTTGGCAGGTGTTCGGTTGATTTCATCTGCCAAAACAATATTGGCAAAGATTGGTCCTTTCACTGTTTGAAAAGTGCTTTCCTTCATGTTAAAAATAGTACTTCCTGTAATATCCGATGGCAGTAGGTCTGGTGTAAACTGAATCCGCCTGAATTCACCACCAATTAAATTGGATAACGTCCGTACCATTTGTGTTTTCCCAGTTCCTGGAACCCCCTCGATTAATACATGACCTCCTGATAAAATAGCAGATAATAATAATCTCAGATTCGTTGACTGGCCTAGAATTCGTTCTTCATATGCATTGATTACGTTTTTAAGCTGACTATTCATTCCTCTTCCACCTCTCGCCTAAGCTGGTCAATTTTCCCGGACCAGGCTACGTATTCCTGTTTATGGACAGATTCCTTGTTTAATAGACTTTCCAGACCCTGTGTGAATGCTCGAGCCTCTTCCTCGGACAGTTGACTGCCTCTTTTAGTGATCAGTTCACTGCATTCCTGCCAATTTTTCAGGTAAGGGATCCCCCATTTTTCCTGCAGTCGTAATTTTAAATAATCTGCTTGCAGCGTCAAGGAATCCTGATATCTTCGTCCCCGCTGATACCATGCTGCAAGTGCCGTCGTCTGCTCATTGCTGAAGCGGACTGTGGCTTCTCTTGGTTCACTTATTGGTCCAAAGCGTTTTCCTTGATACCACAACCACAGGAATGTCAGTCCAATGAACTGCAATGTGAGAACTAGCAGCCATTTCGGATACAGGGAAGCTATCGAAGGCTTATTACCTGATCCATGGATATATTCATCAATTAATAGACTTCTGTACTGCCTTTCTGTTTGCAAAAGTGCAGAAATAAGCTCCACATGGTCTTCCTCCGTGATGAAATCATTCGTCAGCCAATGAGGCGAATTCGCTACAATCAGGCTACCATCACCAAAAGTACGCTTCAGTGCAATCACCCCTGTTTCATCCCTCAGTAACACTTCATCCGCTTCTTCTTCTAGTATTCTCACATTTGAAGTTACAGATGCATTGTATTTTTCTCCTTGACTAGTTGTTACCGTAATCGCTTCCTCTACACCTGTCATCACTGGAATTGTCCTAACATCAAACATGCCGTCCGGGTTATTCTTCAAGAGCAAAAGCGTATTCCCTGCTTCCATATAATCGATGTATTTTTCCAGTTCCGCTCGTTCCGGCATATAGAACGGCTCGATCATGAGTAACAATTGATCTTCGCCGGTTAAGAGCTGAGGTGCATGCTTCCATCGATCTATCATACGCTCATTCTTTAAATACGTATAAAATGCCTTCGTACCTGTTGGTGCAGGAGACTCGGAAACATACCCAGGATATTCTTTGGGTTGTTTGGAAACAAGGAAGTAGCTAATCATACTAAATAGCAGCAACATGACGCCCAGCCAGATCCACGTTTTTTTATCAGTTTGTGAAATTCGCAATTGTCTCCAAGCCTCCTTTTAGCTTTCCTGGATTTCCTTTTTATCGATTTCGTTAAGCCATTCCAGCGTTCTCGTTTGATAGCTTTGATATTCCTTTTTCTCAATCTTTCTCCTACCATAAACAGCCTCATCAAATATGCGGGCAAGTTCGTAAAAAGCTTCAGCCCTTTGCTTATTTTTTTGCTCTAATTCTGCAAAATAATCCCAATTTGTTTTCCAACCATGTGCCTGAAGCCATTCCTTTTCGTGAAAGTAAAGCAGCACTGCTAAAAACTGATGCCTTGTAGCAAGTGAATAATCTCCAGCATGCTCTTGTTTTTCTGCTTCTTTCACATGCCGCTCCACCGACCATTCCATTTCATTTAATGATTGAAAAGGCTGATCGCCTCGTAATGAGCGTTTTCTTTTAGTCGATCGCAGGAACAGAAATAAGCCAAATAACACCAGCAATACAACCGCCCCTATTAGTATTACGAGCAGGGTGTCCGCAAACCCATTCGATGGCTCAAATCCTGATAACCACTCTGACAACAGGTCTCGAAACCATGCTTTACTACGATCCCACCAGATTTCGAGGAAGTTTCGATTATCCTCGTAATAAATCTGGTATTCCTTCTGATTTAAAATTTCCTGCAGTTCTTCCTTTGCCTTTGTTGGATTTTCCACTAATATCACCTGACTAGTTTTTTTGGTAATCATCAATCATTTCCCTTAGATCATCCCCGTCCTGTCTAAACTTCAGATCAAAGAAGATCAACGCATAGGCAACTGCACTAATCATTGAGGTCAAAATAGTAATTAAATCAACAATGATAACATAAAGGATACTATTCCCAAGGATAATTGTAAAAATCGCTTCTATAGCACCCCCAACAATCGTTGTTATCAGAATCACAATAAGAAACAAACCAAATACTCTCCACGTATGCTTTTTCGTCAGACGCCAGCTTTCCGTAAAGCCTGGAAAGCCTTCCTCAAATACAACTGTACCAAGGTAAAAACTCCAGCGGGTAAATAGCAATGCAACAACAAGACCAATTCCCAAAAATAAAACGATGCTCAGGATTATACCGGATAATGGATCACCCATACCCATAATTACACTTGGAAAAGTAATAAAAATAGCTACAGCAATAATTATCCCAATAAGAATCGCTGCAATAATGATACTGCTTCCAAACAATGGCCAAAACCTGGAAAAACCTTGTTTGATTACAGTACCTGCTGTAAAGCTTTCATCCTTATTAATCTGTACAATAGCAAATAATACAGCTGCATAACCAACTGGCGTTAAGGCAAGCATTCCAAGCCCAATCAAGATATCTGATCCTAAACTGTTGCTCAATGATTCATCATAACCAGAAATAAATTGCTCCAACCAGCCGCTCCCACTTCCCATCTGTCTGAAGAAGCTTGTTCCAGAAGCCATCAAAAAAAATGCTTCCAGCAGAAAAATCGGTCCCAGTATGATTAAAAACACAAGAAAAAATGTAGAAAAATACCGCTTGCAAAGCTGAAAGGTATGATCCAATATTTCGCTAAATCCCTTTACCCTGCTGAACTGATCTTTCATCCGTGTTGCCTCCCTTTATGTAAAACAGTGGATATAAGAGCCATTCTATCATTATTTGGCTGACTTTTTTAGTTAAAGAGTGTGAAAAAACAAGAAAATGAGAGAATAAACAGAAGCTCATCGTTAATACATACGCTTTTTTACGTAATATCAAAAAATTTGACGAATCGGAACGCTTGTTCTAACATTGAAATATTATAGTGATTGATATGTTTCTTATCTATTAATAATGCTTATCTTCACTAATATAATAATACTTTTTTCTAAAACCTAGTGACTGCGGTTTACTCATCCAAGCAAAGTGATTTTAGTTACATCGTATTTTATATTAACTGCGAAGGTTAAAGAGCATAATAGTTACGAAAAAAATCTATCATAAAGAATGGGGGGGAGTACTTGGGATCTAGGAATTCACTGGAGATCCAGATAGAGCAGCTAAGAAATACCATGTATAAAGCTTTCGAAAACAAGAAAAATTATGATGAAATAATCAAAATTTCTCAGGAATTAGATCGTTTGCTAAATAAACTGGAAAATCTCAGGCGTCAATAAAAAGTATTAATGATTAGAAAACGTTTATCCACATTGCGGATAAACGTTTTCTAAAATCATTAAAAAGTCCGATGAAAATGACACTATAATGTTTCTGATTGGCTTGCTTTTCCGCTGCGGACCATTGCTTTTAAGCAGGCATGGCTTTAGACTCCTATATTAGCAGAAACCGCTTCTTTAAACGCTTTATACCCAATATATCATGGAAATTACATATTACTAAAAAAAATTTATTTAATACATTTACGTTAAGAACGGAATCAAGTGCGGTAGTTACAAATGATGATGTGCTAGAGAAATGGTCATCCTAATTAGTGATGAAAGTTGAGAGAAAAAACGGAAAAGTTGAGAGTAACTGGGTAGAAGTGGAGAGAAAACAAGGGAATTTACAATTATCTCTCAACTTTATAGGCTTCTCTCTCAACTTTGCCTGATTTCGGCAAAAAAGCATAGTTAGGAAGTTATAGAATTAGGATGAGTACAAGATGATCTTATTTAGCGGATTCCCTAAAAGTAATTGCAAGAACTTGATCCGTTTTACTATTAAATTCTATATTTATAAAGACACCATATTCTTTGTTTTCCTCTTTTAACCATAGCTTGAACTTTTCCACCATGGAATCATTCTTTGTTTCTCTTCCTATATGCAGGTAATCAATAATCTCGGCATTTGGATATTTTGATTTCGTTTCCTTTACAGCCAGTTGTCCCCATTTTGCATATGGAGGAATTTCCTTTTCCGCACTGACTGTATGGTTTAAATCGATTGATGCAATATAACTTGAAGTAAATAGCAATATCATGCTAATCACCAGCAATAATTTTCTCATTTCCATTTCCTCCTTTTCACATAGGATGTGTAAATGGATTTTCTATTATTCAAATGTAGAGAGCAGGAGGAATTATTACAACCATTTTTTTATACCAGAGATGGGAAATTGAAATGCTTTCGGCTAGCCGCAGTGAGAAGCAACACATTGCAGCCTATCTATCCTTATTCGTTCTGGATTCGGATAAATGGAAGCTCTTTGGGATAAACTACCAGCAAATAACTAAAAAGGGAGCTTCTTATGATTAGGAAATTTTGCTTGATAGCCTGTTTAGTTGCATTAGTAATTACGTATCCTACTGGTATTCACGCCAATGATACACCTTCTTCACTGGGAAATATTTTTTCTGATATTGGATATACGTCTATAGAAGAAGCGTTGGCAGATTGCGAGTTACACTTGAAAGAAGTTTTAAAATTACCAAAGAAGCAGCCGCCATTAACATTTACACATCAACTAGGCAAATGTTTTGAAGAAATTGATGGCTTTGAATTGAAACTTATTGATGAAGATATGCCTGAAAACCATTACAAAGTAAACATCCGCCCAAAGAAACAAGGGATCACATTCAAAAAAGAATTAATTGATAGGACATTTGACTTGCAAGATGGTTCTGAAGCATTATACTACACAAAGCCACTAGATCAATTTAATTTACTTGTCTTTGAAAAAGAAGGCTGGCAATATATGCTTAGTCTGGATAAACGCGTTGCTGATAAGGTTTCTCCAGAGCAATTGGTAGAAATAGCAAACTCGATTCGATAAAATGGCGTAATCGGACAACCTTTGTAAAAATATTATTCAATTCACTTTCTAATATGGAATAGAGCTATGGGTATATATCCTGCTCCATTCCATCTTTATTTCATCATTTCCCGGGAAATATCGACAAATGATGTGCTGAAACTACCATGCTATTTATCCATTTGTTCATACAGCTCATCAAAATGCTTAACCATTTCAAAATCCAAATCAGTCAGTCCCTTAGCCTGCCAAGATGAAATCTTCAACGTAACAACCTTATAATCAATTGAAATAAACGGATGATGTTTCTTATTTTCTGCATATTCTGCAATTTGATCTACAAAGTGTACGCCAGCGAGAAAGTTTCTAAATCGGTATTTACATTGGATCCATTTTTCATCCAGCCGCTGCCAGTCCGGCAGGCTTTCTAATTCCTTGATAATTTCCGCTTCCGTAAGCCGTTCCATTTTATCTCCTCCTCGTATTTACTTCTATTTCCCTATTATAGGCACAGTTTAACTTCTCTTATGAACTTTCTAAAAACATATTCACAGTTTATCCACGGTTTTTGTGGATAAGTCAGTATTTATTGCCACATTTGCACTGTGACAATATTGTACATACACAAATTTGTCAATTTTATTAAGATAAGAAGGAAAATTTGTGATTTGTATCATATATCCTATTTTTGTTTTTCACGTAAAATGGTTTGAAAATAATATGTTTCTATTAGAAAGAAGGGATCATAAATGGACTACGTAAAACCTAAAGAAGTTGTGAACACTATTGCAATTGCCGGAGCCAATAAAGCAAAACTGCCGATTAATCACATTCTAATTAAAGGGGTATTATCTGGTGCCTTTTTAGGCTATTCAACAACCTTGGCCTTTACTGCCTCTATACAGACTGGACTCGATATAATAGGTGCAGCAATTTTCCCTGTAGGCTTTGTGCTTATTTTGTTATTAAATTTGGAACTCGTAACAGGTTCATTTGCCATGCTGCCAATTGCAAAGCTGCGCAAAAAAACAACTGTTCCGCTCATTGCCCGCAATTTTACCTGCGCATTTATCGGGAATTTGCTTGGTAGTTTATTTTATGCTGCACTGTTCAGTATTTATATTACAAAGTTTGGGCATGTGGAGGATTCTGTCATGATCCGAAAGATTATTGCTGTTGCTGAAGGTAAAACATTGGATTACCAAACCTATGGATCTGATGGAATGATCGTTTTATTTGTCAAAGCATTATTATGTAACTGGATGGTGACAATGGGTGCTGTTATGGCCTTTACCTCCCATTCAACAATTGGAAAAATCGTTGCCATGTGGCTTCCTGTATTTATTTTCTTCGCACAAGGGTTTGAGCATGCTGTCGTAAATATGTTTGTAATTCCGGCTGCAATGATGATCGGAGCAGATATCAGCTTTGGTGACTGGTGGTTGTGGAACCAGATTCCTGTTACAATTGGCAATTTCATCAGTGGATTCTTATTTACCGGTTTAGCATTGCATATCGTAACAAAGGAAAGTCCAGTAAGTGTCAGCAGGATTAAAAAGAAAATCTCTTGAGTGATTTATTTATTAAAAGGACTTCCTGCCTACTTTAGAGGAAGGAAGTCCTGTATCTGTATTTAATGGATGTATAGCAGCTATATATAGCTATACCTATATAACAGTAATTAACATTAAGATATTGATATAATAGGTTTTGTTCATGATGTGATATTTCCTTGTGATATACCTGTGTTTTCCCATTTCACAATTAAATTTATAGTTACCATTCCCCGCAATAAAAGTACACCTATAAGTATATCTACGTAGAGTTTCATAAGCTACCTCTTTTTACATATTTACTAGAATATTCTTGTTGTCTTAATACCAATTGTATCAGTAATTTAACCGGTTTGTTATTGGGAAATAACGACATTATTCGTCAAAATTCGATATGCTTTTGCTCCAAAATAACAAGATAGTTTTGTATAACAGGAAAATTAAGTGTCTTTTTTAAATCATTAAATAATTAAGTGCATTTAACTGGTTATAGATTATATTGATATGTTTTCCATCGATTAGAATAGAGTTTAATTATAAACCTAAGTATGGTATTCAAATTATGAAGTTACTTAGATCGCCTCTTTTAATATAATGGTGAATAGTTTTAAGAACTTACCTTTTAAAATCTTATGTTCTCACAAATTTTAGCTTATTTTTTGTGATTTTTTCCATTTACTTTATACGTCTAAAATATTCAATTAACTTTAACAATATAAATAGCATTAAACCCAATGGTGTATATGGGTTTAATGCTTATCTGTTACATTTTTATTTATACTTAACTTCTACCGCATTTGCACCTTATGCAAATGAGCAAAGATCCCATCACGTTTTAACAGTTCCTCATGACTGCCTTCTTCTTCAATTCCTGCTTGTGTAACAACCATAATCCGATCGGCATTTTTAATCGTTGCCAGCCGATGTGCAATGACAAGCGTTGTACGATCCTTTGATAGCTCAGCCAGCGCTTTTTGGATGATTGTCTCCGTTTCGGTATCAAGTGCTGAAGTTGCCTCATCCAGAATTAATATTGGCGGATTTTTTAAAAACATGCGGGCAATGGCGATCCGCTGCTTCTGTCCACCCGAGAGCTTCAAGCCCCGCTCACCGACTTGCGTTTCATATCCCATTGGCAATTCCTTGATAAACTCTTCCATATGTGCTTGATATGCTGCATGTTCAATTTCCTCGTCAGTAGCATTAAGCTTTCCATAGGCGATATTTTCCCGAAGTGTGCCTGTGAACAGGAACACTTCCTGCTGTACGATACCAATTTGCTGACGGAGTGATTCTTTGGTCATATCACGTAAATCCATGCCGTCAATGGTGATACTTCCACCTTCTACATCATAAAACCGTGGTATCAGAGAGCATATCGTTGTTTTTCCGGCTCCTGATGGGCCAACAAATGCAATCGTTTCACCTGCGTGGATATCGAAGCTAAGTGACTCCAACACAGGCTTTTGTGTTTTTTCATAGGCAAATGTAACATTATTAAATTCGATATTCCCATTTAACCATTCTACCTTTTTAGCATTTATACGGTTCTGCACATCTGGTTCAACATCCATTAGTTCCGTAAACCGTTTGAAGCCTGCCATTCCTTTTGGATACAGCTCTAGCAGTGCACTTATCTTTTGAATCGGGTTCATCAGAACATTCACCATCAATACAAAAAAGACAAGCTCACCCATTTGCATCCGATCATTAAAGGTAAACCATGTTCCGACAACTAGTACGATTAATGTGATCAGGCGCATCATCATATAAATATTTGAATGGACGAATGCCATTACTTTGTATGCACCGATCTTTGCTTTTCGAAAGCTGTAGTTATCCTTAGTAAAACGATCCATTTCAAATTCTTCATTCGTAAATGATTGTACAACACGTACACCTGAAACAGCATCTTCAACCCGCGCATTTACTCCGGCAATATTCTCATACATTTTCTTCCAGGCTCTATTCATCTTAATATTGCTAAAAGCAATCAAGAAAATGAGTATTGGTACAGCAAACAAAATGATCAGTGCAAGCTCTAAATTAATGGTAAACATGATTAAAAATGCACCGATAAAGGTCATAATCGCAATGAAGAAGTCTTCAGGACCATGGTGGGCAAGCTCACCAATATCAAATAAATCATTTGTGATCCGGCTCATGATATGTCCTGTTTTCGTGTTATCAAAAAAACGAAAGGACTGCCGCTGCACATGATGAAACAAATCCTGTCGCATATCTGTTTCAATGTTTACACCGAGTTTATGGCCCAAATACGTCACAATATATTGCAAGAATGTACTCAATAAATAAACCAATAATAGCAAGATACTTACTGTCAAAATTAAGTTCCAGTTATTTCCGGGAAGCAATTCATCAATGAACCACTGTACTGCGACCGGAAAAGCAAGCTCAAGTATTGCAACAATGACTGCTGCAGTAAAGTCAATAATAAATAATCGCCGATGCGGCTTATAATAGGAGAAAAAACGACGTATCACTGTTGCACTTCCTTTTCTTGATCCAGCTTTGACCTTCAGCACCATCAACACCTCAAGCATGAAATTTTATGTGCTCTATGGTTCGTTGATTATATGTCCGTTTTGAACAGGTCGCCCCTGCTTTTTCTTAAGTCTAAAGGAAATTATACGGCTAAATGATAGGCTTGGCAACAAGATTGATTCGATCGTACTTCATATTTTTTAAAATGCTTGTCAAGTTGTCTTTGCTTGTGCATATGTATGTATTAACAATTAATTCAAAGAGGTGTTATTTAGTTGAAATTAACATTGCATATGAACGTATCTAAATGGATCTGCTATTCGGTGGGCTATGTTTTTATAACATCTGGTATTTTAAAGCTGTTAATTAGTGACTTCGAAGGTTTATTTATTAATTTAGGACTGCCATTTCCATCTGCCACCCTACTTTTAGTGGCACTCGTTGAAATTGCTTGCGGAATGTTGATTGCTGGAAGAATGTATATGAATATTGCCATTCCCCCACTCATCTTAATTATATTCGGTGCGCTTTATATAACAAAAATCCCTGTTCTATTAAATAAAGGATTCCTTCCTTTTGCATTTGAAGCGAGACTGGATGTAGTAATGCTCATTTTACTATTACTGATTTGGCAGGATGTTCGAGCAAATAAAGTAATTTAATCAATTAATCCGTGGATAAGCACATATTAACTATAAAAGCAGTCCGTTTATCCACAGTTTTATCCACATATGCACAAATGTTCCCAGTTATTTTGTTATGGAATATATTTTCAATACCATATATTGATTTCATCAATATTTTATCCACTGTTTGTGTATAACTTTTAATAAAAGTGGATAACTATTGTTTTTTGCTTATAAAAGACTACCTCCCTCAGCAGATAGCCTTTTTTAGATCTTTACTTTATAAACGTAGACTGCTTATCACTGTGTACCAAGCTGGATTGTTGTTTCTAAAAGCTCTCCATCACGATAGTAAGTAACAACAACTTCATCACCAATTTCCTTTTCGTGATATAAGATTTTGCGTAAATCGATCATATTCATGATTGGCTCACCATCAAGCTTAGTGATCACATCAAAACGCTGTAGTCCTGAACGGTCTGCTGGTGACAATGGCTCGACACTCCAGACGTAAACACCGCCCTCGACATCATTTGGAAGATGTAATGTATTTCTCCATTCCGTTTGCGGTACTTCTTCCAAGGAATAAATCTCCACACCTATAAATGGACGTGTTACTTTACCAGTAGTTTCTAATTCATCAATGATTGGCAATGCAGAGTCAATCGGAATCGCAAATCCAATTCCCTCAACAGCCGTTTCATTAATTTTCATGGAATTAATGCCTACAAGCTGGCCATTTATATTAACCAGCGCACCCCCGCTGTTTCCCGGGTTGATCGCAGCATCTGTTTGAATAACCTCTGCTTGCCAATCCGCACGCCCATCCTGGTTAAAGTCCTGGGGGATTGTCCGTTCCGTTCCACTTATAACACCTTGCGTGACTGAACTGGAAAACATCAGACCAAGCGGATTACCTATTGCAATAGCTGGTTCCCCGACCTTTATATTTCCAGATGAACCGATTTCAATCACCTTTTGTATCTCTGAGCCATCCATTCTAAGTACAGCTAGATCGGAAAACAGATCACTTCCAATCAACTCTGCCTCCATATGTGTTTCATCTGATAAAACAACTTCAATCGTATCCGCACCATCAATCACATGATGATTCGTAACGACAAATGCAGTACCATCTTCATTTTTATAGATAACACCAGATCCAGTTCCTGCTTCACTGCCTTCCTGCTGCTGCCAGAAATCTGTTTGCCGTTGAATATTGACAACACCTACAACTGCTGGCGTTATTTGTGCAACAATCTCGGTTATTTGTGTGGAAACATCCACATTTACAGAAGTATTTGTTAAAGGTGAATCCCCACTCTGGATGGAACCAACATCTGATTTGTTTTCTTCATTGCCCCAAGTACCTAGAGTGAACGTTGATTTCGTAATCGCAGGCAGTGCTACCACAACTAATAATATACCGATAATGATTCCCAGCAAAACAGGAACTAGCCAGCCACGGTTTTTCCTGCGATGTGGATTTGGTGGGTAGTTCTGATCATAATATCCCATTTATCTATCCCCTTATAGAGGTCGTTCAAAAAGTCCGCCCATCCTTCTTTTTGAACACACATTTATTGTAAAGCTGTTTTCGCTATAGTATTACCTCAATATAGTAAAATATAAACAAATTTATACCACTTCATATAAGGCAGTGGGAACTTTCGGATCTGTATCAAATATATCAAGCTTAATTCCTCGCTCCTGTAAAACACTGTCCACTGACATGCGGGCAAGATCCTTCATATTATTATCCATACTTAGATGTGCTAAGTAGATTCGTTTCGTACGGTCACTAACAATATCAGTTAGTGCCAGTCCACAATCTTCGTTAGAAACATGACCTGAATCTCCTAAAATCCGCCGCTTCACATTCCATGGATAGCGCCCCATACGCAGCATACTTACATCATGATTTGATTCGAAAATATATGCATCAGCAGCTTCTACCGTCTTTTTAATTCGTTCCGAAACATAACCTAGATCCGTCACGAGTGCTACCTTTTTTCCATCGTGATGAAACGTATAAAACATTGGTTCAGCAGCATCATGCGAGACGCCAAAGGATTCAATATCCATATCGCCGAATGTTTTTACTTCCTCCATCCCAAAAAGAAACTTTTGATCCAGTGAAATTTTTCCAATTGATTTTTCCATAGCCTTCCATGTCTTTGCATTTGCGAATATTGGTAAATTGTATTTCCGTGCAATAATACCCAGGCCTTTAATATGGTCACTATGTTCATGTGTTACTAAAATACCAGTTAACTGTGTTGGATCCACATGTATTTCTGCAAACAACTTATCCAGCTTTATTCCGCTTAAACCGGCATCTACTAAAATCTTCTCTTGTTCTGATTCGATATAAAATGCATTTCCTGTACTTCCCGATGCTAACACACTAAAACGTAATGTCATTCCATCTCACTCCGATTACCTGTTTCATTAAGCTTTAGATCTAGATGGGTTAAAATGGTTTCCCTTAACTCATTTTCTTCATCTAAAAGCCGAATTTTTTCTATATTTGATTCCATTGTATTTTTGATAAACTCAATATCATTACTGGTAAACACGAGACCTTCAATAGCATTAAAAAAATAATTCTTTTCTTCATTGACTTCCACTTTCCAAGTTGGGGCGAATACTTGAATACCCTCTGTTAAAATCCTTGCATAATAACCTATGTTTATATCTGTTATTTCATCTTCCCGATATAGATCATTACGATCATACAGTGTCCCAACTGCCTGAATCGGCTGCTGAATTGTTTTCTTTTCCTCATGGGTCTCAGCTTCACCAAGCATGGTTTGTAGATAATATATCATCTCATTTGCTTCATTTAGAAATACGAGAATCAGCCCATTTTGATTAAAGTAAAATGGGCGATCATCTTTTAATTGGAAAAAAACAAGCACATTCATGTCCTCATTCCAGCCCCAATACTGATACTTTTCAGGAAACAATAGATGATTCTTTACAAGTCCACTAATTTCTTCCGATGTTGCTTTCTCCGGAATTGAAACAGGCTCCTCAAATAAGGAAAGGATAAAGTTTCCATTAATCACTTCTGATTGTTGATTCTCAAAATTAGTTAACTGATTGATCTCTTCATCAGAGAAGTCTTTTTGCGTTACTGAAATAAAAGAGTCCTCCTGAATATCTGATTCTAAATTACCATAGGTTATATTTTCCGACTTTAATTTATCTTCAATCGATTCTTCCTGACCTTCCTCTAAAACAGCTAAATCTGCCGCATCAAGTTTCTGTATAAATTGGGTTACCAGATAGATATTTAAAACGAGGAAACAGAGAATAAACAGGGTTTTTATTTTGCTCCATTGCATTCTCATCTTCCTCCTTTAAAATGGGTTAATTCTCCATATTTGAATTCAATCCAGTTATCGTTGTATTTCATATACCAAGCTGGAAAAAGCGTTATCGTGTCATTACTTTGAAAATACAATCGATAGCCTATTTGGATGTCTTCGATATTTGCCAGATTATAATCTGAGTTTTGGTTACTTTCCAGATAGTAGACAATATCCTTGCCTGAAGGTAATTGCACTGTTTCTGCAAAAAATGAGGTATCCAATGTAAATAAAGGACGTTGATATAAAGATAATTCCTGATTCATCCATCTCTGTTCGATCAGATGCAAATTTAAATTTGAATTATCAAAGACAGGCAATCCCTCAAAGTACATTTGATATTGGATCCTATCTCCTTCCACTGCGAGCAGATTATATTCCTCTGTCCAACCAAAATGGTCGTTAATGTTTACAATACTTCGATCAATTAAATCGACTGTTTCTGTTTGGAAAGAATCCTCTGTGTATGGGTTATAATACTCCATACTGCTTCCATTCTCATAAACACGTATTTGCCGTTGACTATCCGTAAATAATCTTTCACCTTCATTGTAAATTGGCCTTACTGCTGAAGGAGTAGTAAATAGCGCATTAACAAGCAAATTCGGATCTATATCATTAATCGTTACCGGGCGATATTCGAGACTGACTTTCGCTTCTGGAATATATATAGGTGTATTCTCTTCATTAAATAAGATATAGTTTCTAAGTACATCTGAATCAACATTTGAAATATAGGACCATAATTGCTCATAACTACTTGCATCATTAATAACCGCAGTTGCCTGCTGATTTCCATTTGTTGATAAAACTTGTACCATTAATGAGGAATTTTCCGGAATAAAGGTCAAGTAAATTCGATTAAAGAGCCAGCTTGGAAGTTCCATGTCATCTTCATTTAACTTGAATAGACTTCCTAAAATATTTATCGGCAGTTCATCCGGAAAAATAACTTCAACCTCATGATTTTCGGGAATTCTATCATTTGCTTCACCTATTTCAAAGTTATACAACGTCCATGATTGCATATCCCTGTACAATGCTTTTGCCCGTAAAGGATCTGTAAATCCATAATGCTTGTCATCTGAATGAAAAATAATCGACGTTGGCTCAATAACACTCTTTTTTGATTCCTCAATTCCACCCAAATCCGCCTCGTTCTCTACAGCAGATTCCTTTAATGGATCATAATTTGGCTGATAGGTCCATAATCCGTAGGTAAGCAGTAAACTTATCCCTATTAAAATCGTTAATATAAATGACTTTGCTGTTTCCAGTTTCATTAAATTTCCCTCCGCTTCTGATTCATCAGCGGCAGTGTGAAGAAAATAGTCGTCCCCTGGCCTTCTTTGCTTTTTGCCCATACTTGTCCATGATGCGCTTCGATTAATTCTTTAGAGATTGCCAGACCTAAACCAGTTCCACCAAGCTTCCTCGTTCTCGCTCTATCCGCTCTGTAGAAACGTTCAAATATTTTTTCCAGCTTATCATACGCTATCCCGAGCCCTTGGTCCTGAATACTTACTAGAAGTTGGTTTCTTCTATTTTCAACTTTTAAGCGAATCTCTCCACCCTCAGGGGAGTATTTTATTGCATTGGAAATTATGTTATCCAATACCTGTGTCATTTTATCTTTATCCAGCCATACATAAAACTTCCCTTTAGGTAAATCTCTTCGAAGTGTAACCTGTTCCGGAGCATTCATATCAAATCGGTCAATTACTTGGTGAAAATAATTAACGAAGTCTGTTCGCTCCCTGTTTAATGGGTATTCTTTTGCATCCATTTTAGATAACTGCAGCAGATCATTAACCATTCGAATCATTCGCTCGGTTTCATTTTGTGCTACGCCAAGGAATTTAGGAGCAATTTCTTTGTCTTCCCAAGCACCCTCTGTCAAAGCTTCCATATAACTTTTCATTGTTGTTAATGGTGTTCTTAACTCATGGGAGACATTTGACACAAATTCACGACGCTCCTGCTCTATCTTTTCCTGTTCTGTAACATCACTTATCACCGTAATAAATCCAGTTACCTCATCCTCATCATCCAAAACGGTTGAGAAATTAGCACGAATTAAAAAGTCCTGCTCATCATTACTGAAATCGATAATCATTGTTCCGCTTTCCAGTAATTCTGTTAAATCCACAACCTTTTCCTCAAGCTGCAATAAATCTAGTAAAAATTCACCAATAACATCATCAGGATTATACCCCATCAATCTTCCGGCAGCCTCATTCATTAATGTTATTGTTCCAGCATTATCCGTTGCTATAACCCCATCTGACATATTAAACAAAACAGAACTCAGCTTCCATCGCTCTTCTTCTATTGTTGCATAGGAATGCTTTAAGCGACTGTTTAAGTCATTAAAGGTTTCAGCTAATTGGCTGATTTCATCCTTCCCATAAACGTTTACCTTTTGGCTGAAATCCCCTTTTGACATTGTCTGGGCCTGTTCCCGCATTTCCATAATTGGCTTTGTAATTGATCGTGCCACTAAGATTCCAATCAATGCTGAAGTAACAATTGCTAAAATCGACCCTTGTAAAAATATGTTATTAATATCCTGCAATTGATCGTTTACTTCATCATAGGATGCTTCCAAATAAATAACACCTTCCACAATTCCTTCATCATTAAATACCGGATCAGCTTTTACAAACACTTGATTATTATCCTGATCCCGCATTGTTCTTTCCTGAAAGGTATCAAATAAAATGGCTTGTTGCACGATATCTCTTGTTGTCTTATTTCCGATATTACTTGGGCTATTGCCACTGGCTGCAATCACACGACTTTGATTATTGATAACTTCTATATTGGTTATATTACTTGCTCGAACATCCACTAATATATCTTGAACCTCCTGCTGAAGACTTGGTACATCGTCATCTTCACGGTCTTTATTAAATGCCTGTTCAAGATTATAACTCAATAACTCCACATTCTGATCAATTGCCTTATTAAAGTTTTCGCGAAGATTTGTTTCCAGTCTTTCTGTAAAAAAAGAGCCGATGATCTGCATCGCTAATACCAATAACAAAATAAAAACAATAATAAATTTTAATTGAATTGATCGGAAAAAACCAACTTTATTCATCACAACTACTCCTGATCAGGATTACGCAAATAATATCCAACACCACGGCGGGTTACAATCCACATTGGATTACTAGGACTCTCCTCAATTTTTTCACGAAGCCTTCTTACTGTTACATCAACGGTGCGTACATCTCCAAAATAATCATAGCCCCAAACGGTTTCCAGTAAATGTTCCCTGGTCATTACTTGTCCGATGTGACGTGCTAAATAATGTAATAATTCAAATTCACGATGGGTTAATTCAATTTGTACTCCATCTCGTGAGACGACATAAGCATCCGGATGAATCACAAGTGAACCGATAACTATATCCTTTGTTGTCTTAACCGCATCATCAGGCACCTGCTGTCTGCGTAAGTTAGCCTTTACTCGAGCAATCAACTCCCGATTACTGAAAGGCTTTGTCACATAGTCATCCGCACCAAGTTCAAGCCCTAACACTTTATCAATTTCCGTATCTTTCGCTGTAAGCATAATAATCGGCATTGTCTGGGTTTTTCTCACTTCACGACAAACTTCATTTCCATCTTTGTTCGGTAGCATAAGATCCAATAATATTAAATCAGGATTTTCACTTTCAGCAAGCGAAATTGCCTCATCACCATCATTAGCTACTACCACCTGGTATCCTTCTTTTTCTAAGTTGAATTTCAATATATCTGTAATTGGCTGTTCATCATCTACTACTAAAATTTTCTGACTCATCATGGCCACATCCTTATTTTACATGATAAAAAGTTGATCTATCGTTGAATCGTTTGTTGTATTTAAAATGCTTCTTGTCTATTTTATCTTATTTTAGTTAAAATGTCTTGGATAGCTAGTTTTTTCCTTCATTTTACCGGAAAAGCCTATCGTTGTAAGATGAAAAAAAAATAAATAATACACGTAAATATACATTAAGAACGGGGTCGAGAGCAATTAGGGCTCTTACGCATAAAACGGTGTGAAAAAATAGTAGAGTCATTATGTCCAAAGGGATACTAGATAATTAATAAATTTGCTGAGGATACCCAAATATCGATAAATGCGTAAGAGCCGCAATTAGTTACAAATGGTGAAGTGCTGAAATGCTGGGGTGCTGGAGAAATGACCATCCTAATTAGAGATGAAAGTTGAGAGATAAAACAGCAAAGTTGAGAGAAACTGGGTAAAAGTGGAGAGAAAACAAGGGAATTTATAATTACCTCTCAACTTCATAGGCTCTTCTCTCAACTTATTGCATACATCTCTCAACTTCATAAGCTTCTCTCTCAACTTATTGCATACATCTCTTAACTTCATAAGCTTCTCTCTCAACTTTGCCTGTTATCGGTAAAAATACTGGTGAATTTTATACCTATCATTGTAAAAAGAAGTCCCCTACATTAAGAGAACTCCTTCACCATCGTATAATGTTTTATTTAGCCTAAGTTCCAAGTAGCAAGATCTAAAAATCCCTGCCTTGAAATAGTATAATGATTTATTAAGTCATCACCAGCCTTTTAGCACATGTTCAAAAAGGGGGATAAAAAGGCCGAAAAATTCGTCGCAGTGAAGATTTGAACCCAAGGAAAGCTTCCCTAAAATCACGTCGCACGCAGGAAAGGTGATCTCCCTTCCTTAGTTCTAAGAAACCAAACGAATGCAATAGTCCTTCAAAGGCTGCTTCTCTATGCTTAAACCGGAACAGGTGGTACATCACTTTCCTGATAACGATGATCCAAGTCTACGAATTTATTATATTCCTTCACAAACGCCAATTCCACGTTACCAATTGGACCGTTACGTTGTTTGGAAATAATAATTTCTATAATATTCTGTTTCTCTGATTCTGCATCATAATAGTCATCACGATACAAGAATCCCACGATATCTGCATCCTGCTCAATACTTCCTGATTCACGTAGATCCGACATCATTGGACGCTTATCCTGTCTGGATTCAACTCCACGGGATAACTGTGATAAAGCAATTAAGGGTACGTTTAATTCACGTGCCAGTCCTTTTAATGAACGCGAGATTTCTGAAACTTCCTGTTGTCGATTTTCACGAGAATTCGCATTCCCCTGGATAAGCTGTAAATAATCAATTAATATCATTCCAAGCCCGTGTTCCTGTTTTAACCGACGACATTTTGAGCGAATTTCGTTAACGCGTATACCGGGAGTATCATCAATAAAAATACCTGCATTTGACAAGCTTCCCATTGCCATCGTCAGTTTACTCCAGTCATCTGCCTGCAGCTGCCCACTTCGTAAACGTTGTGCATCGATATTTCCTTCTGCACAGAGCATCCGTTGTACGAGCTGATCTGCTCCCATTTCCAGGCTAAAAATAGCAATATTTTCATCCGTATTTACTGCTATACTTTGAGCAATATTTAAAGCGAATGCTGTTTTACCAACAGATGGACGTGCCGCGATAATAATTAAATCATTTCTTTGAAAGCCGGAAGTAATACGATCTAAATCGCGAAAACCAGACGGAATACCAGTCGTTTCTCCGGTTTGATTATGGAGCTGCTCAATTTTATCATACACATCGATTAAAACATCTTTAATCGCTTTAAATGCGCCTGAGTTTTTGCGCCCGGATACTTCAAGAATATTCTTCTCTGCATCATTTAATACATCCTCTACTTCCTCTTCCCTTTCGAAGCCGGATGTAACAATATCTGTGGCAGTACGTATCAAACGGCGAAGTAATGCCTTTTCCTCCACTATCTTACTATAATATTTAATGTTAGCAGCTGTGGGCACACTCTCAGCTAATTCAGAGAGATATGCTACCCCACCGACTTCATCAAGCTGCTTCAAATTGTATAAATAAGACGTTACAGTAACAACATCTATCGGCTCGCCCTTATCTGTAAGATGCATCATGCCTGCAAAAATACGCTGGTGACTTGCCCGGTAAAAGTCCTCTGCCACCAGTAGTTCAGACGCCGTTGAAAATGCTTCCGGTTCTAAAAATATAGCACCTATTACAGATTGCTCTGCTTCTATATTATGTGGTGGTCTACGATCAGTCCATGCTTCACTCATCGCTCGAGGTTCCCTCCCTTATCCATGGAACAATTTTTCCTCTGAAAAAACAATTTATTTTTCAGTAACATGAACTTTTATTGAACCGGAAACTTCTGGGTGCAGCTTAACCGGTATTGTTGTATAACCTAATGCACGAATTGGCTGGTCTAATTCAATTTTTCGTTTATCAATTTTATAACCATATTCTTTTTCCAGTACTTCCGCAATTTGTTTACTGGTAATCGAACCAAATAGACGTCCAGCATCCCCTGCTTTGGCTTTTAATTCGATAGTAAGATCCGCTAATGTATCTTTTAAATCGATCGCTTCTTCTTTTTCCTTTTGTTCCAATTGGTCATGCTTTCTCTTCTTTGCATCCAATGCTTTCAAATTGCCTGGTGTTGCTTCTTCCGCAATTTTATTTTTCAATAAATAGTTTCGTGCATATCCGTCTGAAACATTTTTCACGTCCCCTTTTTTGCCTTTACCCTTAACGTCTTTTAAAAAAATTACTTTCATTCCAATTCTCTCCCTTCAAAATAATCAGCAAGTATGTCTTTTAACAAGCCTTCAGCATCATCAAGTGTCGTGTCTTCAATTTGGGTGGCTGCATTTGTTAAATGGCCTCCACCATTCATTTTTTCCATAATTACCTGTACATTGACTTCACCTAAAGAACGTGCACTGATCCCAATTCTGCCATCTGCACGCTCAGAGATAACAAAAGAGGCTCTAACCCCAGTCATAGTAAGGAGTGTATCTGCTGCTTGAGCAATCAATACAGGCCCATAGGTTTGACCGGCATCTGCCTTGGATATGGCAATGGTATCTCGATAAATAACAGTTCGCTCAATTAATTTGCTTCGTTTCACATAGAGAGCGATGTCTTCTTTCATAAATTGCTGAACCAATACGGTGTCAGCCCCCTTGGAACGTAAATAGGAAGCTGCATCAAAGGTTCTTGAACCTGTTCGTAATGTGAAGCTTTTTGTATCAACAATGATGCCAGACAATAGCGCAGTAGCTTCTAATCTTTTCAGTTTTATTCCTTTTGGCTGATATTCCAATAGCTCTGTAACAAGCTCTGCTGTTGATGAAGCATATGGTTCCATATATACCAATGTTGAATTGCCAATAAACTCTTCGCCACGCCTATGGTGATCAATAACAACTTTGTATTCTGTTTGCTTTAAAAGATTCTCATTCGCAACCATTGAAGGACGATGTGTATCAACAACAACAACTAAGCTTCTACTTCCGGTAATTGCTTCTGCTTCTTCAGGTTCAATAAAGTGTTGCCATAAATCTTCATCTTGCCTAATTGCTTGCACCAGACGAAAGACACCTGTATCGACATCGTCTGGATCAAATACGATATGACCTTCTACATTGTTTGATTTAGCAATATTTAAAATACCGATTGCAGCACCAATGGAATCCATATCTGGTGATTTATGCCCCATGATCATAACATTATTACTAGCTCTGACCAGTTCTATTAAAGCATGTGAAATCACCCGTGCCCTTACCCTTGTTCGTTTTTCCATCGGGTTTGTTTTCCCGCCATAAAAACGAACTTTACCTTCCTCATCTTTAATGGCTACTTGATCTCCTCCACGTCCAAGTGCTAGATCGAGACTTGATTGAGCGAGCTCGCCAAGTGTCGGTAAATCTACATTACCAAGTCCGATACCAATACTAAGTGTTACAGGATTATTCCGCTCCCCGTTTAATTGACGAACCTCATCCAAAATATCAAACTTATCATTTTCCAGTTGTTGCAAAATTTCTCTTGTCCCAACAGCTAAAAATCGCTCTTGCGAAGTTCGCTTTAAATAAAGACCCTTCTGGTGTGACCAATTATTCAAAATAGAGGTTACTTGAGAGTTCAATTGGCTTTTCAATGTATCATCCATATTTTGTGTGATTTCCTCATAATTGTCTAAAAAGATAATCGCTAACACCGTTTGTTCATTATAATAAAGGGTCTGAAGTTCAGCTTGCTGTGTCCGATCAAACAAATATAGCAAGCGTTCTTCCTTTTTAATCGTTGTTTGGATTTTTAATCCGTCTATTTCAAACCAAACCTCACTATTGTCTTCCTTTATCATGGGGATAAGTTTTTCAGACAATATATCAAGTGAATCTCCAACAATTGAATCATTTTCATCACTAAATCTATTCATATACGGATTTGCCCACTCAATATTAAAATCTTCATTATATAATACAATACCAAACGGCATTTCCAATAACGCCTCTTCTCCCACCTTTTTAATCCGATGGGACAGTGTAGATATATATTTCTCTGCTTCATTCAGTAATGTCTTTTCCGTTCGAATACTATAGTAAAAGGAAGCAGCTAATAATAATGTCATGATGAGCCCTAGCACCCATTGGAAATACCATATTACACCAAGCAACATAATGGATAACAAATAAATAACCCATAAATGACTGCTAAGTGTTGGCTTTTTTTGCAAATCTGGCATAACATTCAGCTCCTAATTACCTAACAACTGTTTATTTTTCCTTCTTGGTCATGCGATCCCTTAATCCAAAACCTATATCAATTATACCTAAAATCCGCACTAAATAAAGTAGTAGCATGGGAAAAAGTAATGTTAAAACTACACTGATAATAGGAAAAACCTTCGACATCTTTTTATGATGAGCATAGAAGAATATAAATGAAAAGCCCTGTAAACTCATTAATAACCCAGTTAATATAAACAGATTATTTATGCCTGTATAAAAAATACTGGATGGATCCGTGTCGAAAAACGATAAAATCAGCACAAAAAAATATACCCAAACAATGGAAACAGGGAAACGAAGTGTACGAAATGGCGGAAAACGAAATTGTTTTTTTTCCAAACGGTTTATAACTTTATAGCCAATCCACTGACTAATAAATGCCATCACAATGGCAACCATTACTAAACCCGCAGGAAATAAATCCTTAAATACAGCGATCTGCTCCTGCATAAGCTCTTTCATTTCCTCCGTTTGTTCTCCCACGCCTATATTTTCTAGAATAGTTGTACTCATTTCCATTGATTCTGTTACTGTTTGTTCGAATTCATCTACCCAGTTTACATCAAACACAATCTGACTAAATACAAAGACAAATAATAACCCGATAATAAACCCTACTGTGCCTCTAGCCCAAGTTTCATAGGGTGATGATTGTTGAAACATTGCACTTCCGATCATCAAACCACCAACACCCATTAGTATTGGTAATGATATGGATAAAACGGTTGTAAAAATGACTGTTAATACTAATGTAACAGCCCACATTAATAATGCCGGCTTCCAATCATACCTTGAAGCAAATATAATAAAAGGGAGCGGTAGTACAATTACCAGTACAGGGATATATAGACTAACGATTACAAGCATCATAAATATCGCAGTTAACAGTGCTCCATCCGTTAATTTTCTTGATTGAACCATCTAATGCACCTCAGCTTAGAAAACTTGGTTTATCGCCAGGGGGTAATGGCGAAAACCCTAGTTACACTAATTTCTTAAAAATATATACTTTTACATGCGTATAAAAACCAGCTTGATTCTATATTTTTATTTCCATTATAATATGATAACATGATTTCTAATGAAATGGTTGTCGAATAAAGCTGAAAAAATATTTCCCAGGGAATATTTTGTAATTTTTGTGTTTCGTTTCCCGTCCAACTATTTCCTTACAAACGCAATCATCGGGAAATGTCATTATTTTTTCATTTCATCATGCGCTTTTTGTATCGTTATCAATTATAATTACATAGATAGACTATAGAATAATTATGAAAACAAGGATGAAAAAAATGATGTTCTTGCAAGCGTTTATCCATAGTATCAAATTACCTAATAAAAAGGCAATGTTCCAGCTTAATCGAATCGGGATGGATTTTACGGTTATCTATATGTTTATTCTACTCTTTCTCGTTTCTATTCCATCATTGATTGACAGGATAACGGCCACAAGTGGACCTGGGGCTGAAATGAGCTTGTTTCTGCTCATTATTTACTTCTTTATATTTTATTATTTACCATTAAATATCATTGTTTTTTTAACGCTTTCCATCATTGCCTATATTGGATCATGGATTGCTCGCTTTATGCATCGGAAACTACGCTATCCCATCCTTTGGAAAATAGGTGCATATACAACAACCATTCCATGTCTGCTTTATACGGTTATTGCCTTGTTTTTTCCTATAAGTGATCTATTTTTATGGGTTTTCCTAGTTTATACATTTGTATTATTAATATGGTGCATATCGATCTATCCGAAACGTAAAATACGATCATAATGCTATGTTAACTTGCAATATTACGCATGGGATAAAGGATGGATCTTTAGTTAATCAATTGGTTAAAGCTGTTGGTATTGGGCATTTACTGGATAGTTATCCCCATCAAATCTCCGGAGGGGAAAAACAGCGTGTTGCCCTTGTACGCACCATCCAGAAGCACTACTACTAGACGAGCCCTGCTCCGCACTGGAAGAAGAAACATGTGAAGGATGACAGAATAAATTGCTCCGATTACATGAGATGTGGGAGATACCGATAATTATCGGTTACACATGACTATAAGGAAGCAATAAAAATTAGCGATAGAATAATTAGGATAGAAAAAGGAAAACTGCTGAAGAACTAATTATTATGTGGAAGAGAATCATCAATCAATTTAAACGTATCGCAAGGATATATTATCAATAAATTAACAGAAATAACAAAAAGCCTCTAAATCCTGCACAAAGCATGAATTAGAGGCTCTTTTATTATTCTGATACAAACGGCAATAATGCCATTGTACGTGAACGTTTGATTGCTTTCGTTAGTTTACGTTGGTATTTTGCAGAAGTTCCTGTGACACGACGTGGAAGAATTTTTCCACGTTCTGAAATGAAACGTCTAAGCAAATCAACATCTTTATAGTCTATGTGTGTAATTCCGTTCGCTGTGAAGTAACACACTTTACGACGCTTAGCGCGTCCGCGACGAGCTGCCATTAATGACCCTCCTTTACTATTCTAAAAAGGCAATTATGTCCTCCGTTCGGTGTGTAATTGGACATATTCCCTTGTCAAACCTGATTTTGTGTGTGTTTTATATAAAATGTGTGTAAATTCGTTTATGTGTGTATAGATAATAATAACGAAATAAAACGCTAATGTCAATGTTAAAAGAATAAGTCACTAAAAACCAATTGACTCAATCTACATTCTATTTTCATAATAGCTTGTCTTAGAAAAGGCTGGTATAATGGAAGTAGAAAGAATAATTAAAGAGTTTCGCTATATAATACTATATTATAGATGAAATAAATATATAGAGAGACATGACATTAGTTTTTTGAAGTTATTAAGGAGATGGTGGAATGTTTGGTTTAGAATCAGCTCATTTGATTGGAATTATTTCAATATTGCTATTTATTTTTTGCTTTTATTTCACACTTAACTTTATTGAGAGTATACATGAAGGTGATGGACGTGTCACTAAACAGTCAAAACTGATGGCTATTGTTTGTTTAGTTTTATCCTTATTTATACCAGTCCTTTATAATTTGTTTTAATCCAGAATTAAATAATCAGACATAACTAAACTGATCCAACTGATATTAATTTTTTGTTCCTTATAGAAAATTATTTTATTGTTTTTTCTAAGTTGAGAAAAGACTGTTACAGAAGTTTGTAACAGTCTTTTTATTTTAATGACAAATAAGCTTGGAAGAGTTATCTCTTATTTAAAGTCTTATAGAAGCATGAGTGTTCTTTTGTATACTGAATGAACTACTAGAAACCCCTGAGAAGGAAATACTTGGATATCCCCATGTAATACCAAAGGAGTAGTTAACCGAGACATTTTTTTGAGCATGACCATATCTTCCATACACATCAAGGTAACTCGGATTTCCACTAGAAGATGCTTTTTCTACCTCATAATACATATACATATATAAATCTGTAACCTTTTCAGCCGAGTGTGTATCATTCTTCAGGTTCATTTTTAGACCGTAACCTTCGCCTCCCTTATTCCATTTACTACTTGAGGAATTATATGTTGCATTACCATAGTAAGCCTTACCCCAAGTTGTATTTGTTAAAGTCCAAAATTGTTTTCCATAATAAGTACCCGAAACGTTTCTTGGCCTAAAAAAGCTTGAGTTAATTGCAGCACCAATTACATCATGGCTCCTTGTTTTTGGTATTACATCCCAATTCACGTGATTTCGAACTCTATATCTTCCATTCGATAACTCAATGATAGATGTTGTCATAGTTTTATAAGATGTATACCCAGTATCTGAAGATGAATTTAATGAAACATCCCCTTTTTCTTCTTTAGCTTCTTTTACTCGCTTTTGATACTCCTCTTTGTTTAACTCAATGCCCTCATTTGCTGTTGACTTTTGTAAACTATTCATACCTTCATCGTCATGTTCCGTAATCTCATAATATTTAACAGACTCGGAAACAACTTCACCAACTAAATCTTTATTAAGGTCAAATTCTTCTTTGTTCATATTTTCAATATCATATTCTGTAAATCCTAAATTAATTAATCTATCATATTCATCTTTGTGAATTTCTAAACCATTATTATTTACTAATTTAACAGTTTCCTCTGCACTAACTGTATTTCCAAATGTAATAAGGAGTAAAGTGAATAATGAAAATACAAGTATTTTTTTCATCTTTAAATCCCCCTCTTGTTATTAATAGCTATAACTTTCATGCCTTTAATTGCGGATTACAACTAAAATCCGTCCCCAATCCCGTATTTTACATTAAACGATTTTGTAACTACTTGAAGGTTACCAATTGTACATAACATATTCTGATAAAAAATTTAATAGATTCAAGAAAACTCACACCCCTTCTATATTTTATTTCGTTAGGAATTTAAACATTATAACTCTTCTATGCTGTATAATTACTTAACCAAAGGTTACCATAAAATTAATAATCTGTAAATTGGGAAACTATTACGTATTTCGACATCTTTCTCCCTTAGTTTCTCTGTTTTTCAACATTAACTTTCTCAGAAGAGGAAAGTTTGCCGATATTTTATAGAACTCCATTGATGCATTGCTGAAAACTATACTGTACATTTTTTTCAACACCAAATAACGAAACTGTACCCAAGAGGCTAAAACGGGTCAACTTTTTAAAGCCACTCCAAGTATTTTTTAAATATAGTCCCTCCCAATATAAAGCCTTTTATTTTAGAGACTTTATCTTTTGGGCTTCAAGTCTTTCTATTTTCTGTTGTAACATTTGAATTCTATTCTTTAATTCAGCTTTTTCTATTACCAAATTCCTATTATTTTCTAACAGTTTCGCATTTTTTTCACGTTCTAATTTTAAGTCTTCCCTTGATTTTCTATATCGTTCTTCAAGGAGTTTCCTTCCAGTTAGAGGCTTATTTTTAACTTCGGTAGCTGAACCAGCTGCAACTTCTTGTAATGCTTTATTTTGCTCTTCTTGAATATGTATGGCTTGATCACAGCGTTGTTTTAATTCTGGGTGGTTATAAATAGTCTTTCTTGCAACCCCAGCTTTCTCAGCAATTTTAGAGATTGATAGTTTTTTCTTTCCACGTCTTAGATTGGTAATAGCCTGATCTATCCTAATAAGCATATCTTGTTGTTTATCATTTGCCATTATGTTTAACCCCCTAGCATAGCGGGATCTTTATATTCTGTATTGTCTTTTTCCCCTGAGTAATTCAACTGTTTTTCAAGATCTTTAATAATATCTACTAAATAGGATTCCATTCTTCTTAACTTATTTTCATAAGGCCCTTCACTTGGAACTTTGGATAATTCATTTCTGACTCTCTCTAAACGCCCTTTATGTACATTAAGAAACTCTGGTGTCGTTAAAAAATTTCGGCATCCTAAGCAAACTCCGTCACCAGCACAAGGTTCATTACGCATTGGATGATGTAAGCACAAACCATGTGATAAAACTTGGATTTTCATAGCCCTACGAAGTTTATCAACTTGATCAGTTGTTTTACCTTTAAACGGGTTATGTTCCCTCAATTTATCTTTAATTTGAAGTGCCTTTTTTCCAGATAATATAGCACCTTCATTTAGAACTTCATTAAATCGTCTCTTTACTTCTTCTTCGATTGGATGAGTATAATGCTGTGTTCCACGTATTGTTTTATGGTTCATAATTTCGGAAATTACTTCTATTGAGGCCCCACCTTTTAGAGCATAAGTAGCAAATGCATGTCTAAGCGTATGAGAAGTAAAATCTATTAATTTACCATTTGAATCATAAAATTGATGTTCTCTTAACCAAGGTCTAAGATAGTTTTTATTCCAATTAGGATGGTTAACAAGTGCAACTGGATATCCTTTCTCATTTCTTTTCCTATTTAAAAACAAATAGGGTAATCCTGACTCTTTTCTTAATGGCATTGAATATTCTTCTAATTTGGATATAACTTCGATAACTAGTTCGTTCGCCGGCTTTAGGACCTCAATACGTTCGGAATGTAACTTTTCTGTACCACAATCAATCATTGTTTCTCCGCCTATTGGTTTTAGACACCCTGTTTCAATCGTAATGATTTCACTTATTCTTAGTCCAAGTTGTAATGTAATGACAGTTGCCGATGCCACAAGTATATTTCTATTTTGCTCTAAATCTTTCATAGCTGTTTTTACTATTTTATCAATTAGGTCTTCATCAGAAACCTTAGCTGCCAACTTTTTCATCTGCTTTTTTGAATCAGTTTTTAGGGCTTTATTATTAATAATTTTATCATCATACAACCTTTGAACATATCCAACATCGTCTGGAACATCCCAACCTTTTACACTCCCCTTAATAAGAACTTCTTTAATCGCAAGTGCTGCTTTTTTTATTGTTACAGGACTTATAGGGTTACCCGTTGTTTCACTTTTTGCAATAAGTAAATGGTCAAAATATGCTATAAGAAGCTCTTTGGATATTTCAGCAAATGATTCTACCTCTGGCACATATTCATTAATAAATTTTATGTATTTTACAATACCATCCATGCTCCTTTTTGCAGTCAAAATATCTCCTGTAGTCATTTCGTGATGCATAAACCATTTAACTACTTCTAACATTTCTGGCTTATGTTCAAATGCATAAAATTTTATTTTTAATTTTGCCCCACTAAGATGCTTCTTATCGACATATCCATTAAAATCCCACTCCATATCTGAAAACATACTATTTCCACAATGAAAATCCTTTTTTGGATTGGAAGGATCATAATCAAATAATGGTAATGCTTTTTCTTTAACCTTTTCTGTATTATTCTTAACTTCCACTCCCAATCACCTCTAATCGGTCTATAATCGTTTCTAAGGCATGTTCTATCGTTTCTAAATGATTTTGGGAACCAATATACTCAGTAGCCATATAAAACTCTCTATCAGCCCGTAATCGTTCTAAATGGCTTTTATGAACCGGAAGATGAGCAGGAGTTGTAATGAACTTGGGACAAATAATACACATATTAAATCTTGCACATATATTGCCTTGGTTATCAATTGGTTTTTTACAAGCTCCGTCTGGTAAAGAGGCTGCTTTTAAAGTGTCTGTATCCAACTTCTTCCCCTTTCCCATTGACTCTTCACTTATTTCTTCTACAATCATCCCAATAAAACCTAATTTGCTATACTCTTTTTGAACTGTTTGATTTTTTAATTTTGCATATCCAGCTGTGGAATGTAATGATTCATGTCCTAGATAGTCACGTATTTCAAAGATTGACATACCTCGATTTAACATTTCTGTTCCTAACGTATGACGGAATGCGTGATAAGTTAAAGGGTATAAATCTCCTTCACTGTCTGTTATTTTATGTTTTTTTACGAAACTATATAGTTGTGGTCGAAAAATTCCTTGAACCAACCTATCAAAACGTGGAGGTCTTGCTTTCTTCAACCAATAAACAGTTAAATTATCGGAACCGATTGCAATCCTACCTTCTTCCGATAACTCTTCAAGAGTTTTAACTGCTCTCTTTACACGTTGAGACACAGGAATAAATCTTTCAGTATTGTTTTTAGGAGAAATAACGTGAAGCACAGGCTTTCCTGTGAAATCCTCAGTAATATAACCTTTTGTAAGTTCTAACGCCTCACTTAACCTTATTCCAGTATCGATACCAATCTCTACTAAACATTTAAGGATTAGGTTTTTTTCTCTTTTTAATGCTGCTTCAATCTGTCTCATTACATCATCTGGAATGTATTTGGTTTTAAGTACATCTTCCGTTTTAACTACTTTATATTCATCTCCATCAAACACTTCTTTGTTTGGAAACCCATCATATTCAAATAACCGACCAAATTGCACCAGCCATTTAAGTGAACATAATGAAATATGCCTTGTCGAATTAGCGATATCTTGTTGTTTTAGATAAAATAAAAACATTTGAGTGTGTTGATGTGTTAGGTCTGCGAATGTGTCTAATTGTATCCCATACTGTTCTAAGAATTCAAAAAATCGCCTTAATCCGCTGTTATATCTATTAAGAGTTTCTACACTTGGCTTTTTAAGTGTCATACATTCTATTGTTATCTGCTTCTGAATCTTCTTAAACCAGCTATTCGGCAAATATGTAAAATCAAAGGAAATAGTATTACCTAAACTTGTGGGATAATCAATTACCCATTTATCTGTTTTAATATCAAGCGTTCTTATTACTGATTGTTTCATTACTCAAAATCACCGCCTCTTTGTTCCATAAATCCTGCATACGCCTTTGCTTGGGCTTCGTAGGAAATATGCATATACTTTTTTGTTGATTCAATGGAACTATGACCTAATCTATCCATAATGTAGACTTCACTATATCCACTTTCTTTTAATTCTGTACCGTGAGTATGTCTTAACATATGAGGGGTACATTTTATTCCTGTTTCTTCAGACAACTCTTTGAAAATAGTTTCAACAGTACTTCTTATCATAAATTTACCTTCTGAAGAAGTGCTATGATTAACGAATATTGTATCTATCTCTCCTATTTGTGGTCGAAAAGATAATACATAGTCCTCTATGGCATATATTAATCCCATTGAAACTGGGATATCTCTTTCTATCGTTTTTAGGCTATGGTCCTTGTGATAGTATGGCTTATGTTTTCTTACATAAATTGTACCTATCTGCTCCGTTGGATTAGGTTCGCTGTAATCCATAAGTCGTAGTCCCAATGCTTCTCCTATCCGACAACCTGATTCATAGAGAAGTTTAAATAATAGTTTATTTCCCAAGTTTGGTGACATAAATTTCCAATTCCTTTATTATCAACAGTTTGAAGGCTTTAATTAATTTT
>NZ_BAAKSZ010000025.1:0-49895 GCF_059698015.1 Oceanobacillus sp. NCCP-135
GATAACACGTCCTTTTTGGTTAGTTTGGTTGGTATCTTAATTATACCAAAAATCCAGTGTTCATGCGTTTTTTTTATGTCTTATTATCTTATTTAAGTAGGCTCTTTTTATTAAGTTATCAAGGTGCGAAACTTAAGTAATAGAGTTATGAACCAAGTATTTCCGTCTGCTATCTAGTGGATCGCACTGAAAGGCTGCTGCTTCTCAGCTTAAAAGGGTAAACCATTCACCATGCATTTGGCTACGTACTTTAACGTTTTACCTACCTGTGTGTGAAAATCAAGGTAATGCAACTCGAATATTTATTGGGTACAACGTTTTTCTCCTTTTTTGAACAGGGTGGACAACCAGGTTTTTCTTATTTAGGAGCTTAACTTTTTAGATCTCTAAGACCCGGGAAGTGAGCAATGACATCCAAGATCCGTAATTTACTCCACCGTAATTTTATGCTCAGAAAAGAAATTATTAATCATGAATGATGACATTCCGAGTGCGGTAGAAAATTTCCCTAAATTGGAGAAGACTATCTTTGTTTCTTCTCTATGATTAGTAGATAATCTTTCTTTTAACACTCGATTTATTGGATTAGTTATCCAATTTTCAAAGCGGGCAAACCTATTTCCTATCATTACGAGTTCTGGGTTAAACATATTGATTGTATTCGTTATTCCGATTCCAAGATATTCGCCGATATTGTTAAGTAAGTTAAGGATTTCATTATTCCCATTTTTAGCTTCTTGAATAATGTTATCTATGTTAATTTCATTAAAATCTTTAAATAAGTTTAATTTTCTTATTTCGTTAAATAAGGTACTTTCTGATGCATATAATTCCCAACAACCTCGGTTTCCACATCTACATTTTTTTCCATTGGATTCAATAGTAGAATGCCCGAGTTCTCCAGAAATACCTGTTGAACCAGTATATAGTTCATTATTAATGATGATACCAGCACCTATCCCGATGCCAACACTGAGATAAACGATACTATTATAATTTTTACCTGCACCATAGATATACTCACCATGAGCACCAGCATTTGCTTCATTTTTAATACTAGTTGGTGTATTAAACTTTTGCTCTATTTTCTCTTTCAAGTTTACTTTTTTCCATTTTAAATTTGGTGCGAAAAGGACTTCGTCATCTTTGTTGACCATACCCGGAACACCTACACCTATCCCAATAATGCCATAAGGACTGTTTGGAGCAATATTGAATAATGTTTCAATTGTGTGAAAAACTTGGTTTAAAACTACTTCAACATTTGTATTGCTAATAGTTTCATTAAGTTCATTGACTATATTTCCACTTAAATCCGTCAATACAGCCAAAATATAATTAACCCCTACATCAACCCCTATTGAATAACCGGCTTGATTATTAAAATAAAGCATTACTGGTTTTCTCCCACCAACTGATTGTCCTAGACCTATTTCATTTACCATAGATTCATCTATTAATTGATTGACCATTGTCGATACGGTTGCCTTATTTAGGCCAGTCGACTTAGAAATTTGAGCGCGAGAAATAGGACCATTATGTTCAATTGTATTTAAGACAATTGATTTATTAAGTTTTTTAATTAAATTTAAATCCCCGGTTTGAAGTGTTTTCATAAACCTCCACTCTCCCCTCTTTGTTTAACTTATAAATTATATTATCTACATAATACTATATTTTAAAAATAATATATACTTAAATACAAATATACTTTTCTTAAATTTCCTTATATTAAGTGTTGACAACGTTTTCAAAAGGAATTATACTAAGTTTAATCATTAAACAAAGTATTGAAAAATCCATTATAATTAGTAATGAAAGGAGTCGAATCTTTTTATTTATTAATTCAATAATATCCTAATAGAATATATAAAATGAAGGAGTAGATGACAGTGAAAAGGAAAAGTGTTTTATTAATTCTATCGTTAGTTTTTATATTGGCTGCATGTGGCGGAGGAGACTCTGTTACAGATCAATCAGATGAGCAGAAAGATGAATCAGGTAACAAGGATGTAAACATTTGGTACTATTATTCAGGCAAACAGCAAGATTTATTTGTAGATCTAATTGATCAATATAATGAATCGCAAGATGAATATAATTTGGTGGGAGAATACGTCCCATTTGCAGATACTAAGAAACAACTTTCTATAGGATTAGCAGGTGGAACATTACCTGATTTGGTGATTATGGACGTAGTTGATAATGCTGCATTTGCTGCTCAAGGTGTATTAGAAGATATTACTTCTAAAGTAGAAGAGTGGGGAAAAGCGGATGAGCTTTATGAGGGTCCACTCGAATCAGCTACTTATGAAGGTAAGTATTATGGTCTACCAGTAGGAAGTAATGCATTAGGGTTGTTTTATAATGAAGATTTATTTAAAGAAGCTGGTATTGATTCTCCGCCAGAAACTTGGGAAGAATTAATCGATGTAGCTCAAAAATTGACTACAGATAATGTGAAGGGTTTTGCAGTATCTGCAGTGAAATCTGAAGAGAGTGCATTCCAGTTCTATCCATTTTTACGGTCTGCTGGTGCAGAATATGACAGCCTAGACTCTCAAGAAGCAGTCGATGCATTAAGTTTATTTAAAACACTTGTAGATAATGGCTCAATGGGAAGTGATATTGTAAATGCTACTCAAGATGACTTGGCTAGACAATTTGCGACCGGGCAAATTGCTATGATGGTTAATGGTCCTTGGAATATTGAACGTTTAAAAGGAGAAAATCCTGACTTAAATTTCGGGACTACACAAATACCTAAAGATAAAGAATTTGCTTCGGTACTGGGTGGAGAAAATATAGCTATTATCAAAGAAAGTAATGTTGATGGAGCCTTCGATTTTGTAACTTGGCTATTAGAGCCTGATCGTATTGAGGAGTTTTCAGCTGAGACAGGTGTATTCCCTGTAATAAAAGAAGTACTTGAAAATTCTGATTTCTGGAATGAAGATAAACATTTAAGTGGATTTGTGCCTATTATGGATAATGCTGAACCAAGAGGTCCATCACCTGAATGGCCGGCTATTTCAGAAGCTATTCAAATTGCGATACAAGAAACACTGACAGATACAAAGACAGCTGAAGATGCTTTAAATAATGCGGCAGAAAAAGTTGACAAAATTATAAAAGAGTAAATATGGGGTCCCTCACCACGAGGGACTCCTCATAAACACTTAGTTAAAAGGAGGGGAACTAATGAAAAATCTTGTTAGCCGTTGGGGAGTTTATGCATTTGTTCTTCCAGCAGTAATATTCATGTTACTTTTGATAGGTTACCCACTGATATACAATATTATTTTAAGTTTTCAAAATGTAGATTTAAGTTCATTAGCCTCTGGTGAGAAAGACTTTATAGGATTTGGTAATTATAAGCAGTTATTTGAAATGGAAGTCTTTGGAATATCGGTTATAAACACGATTGTATATACAGTTGGTAGTGTTGTCTTTCAAGTTGTAATCGGATTTTTCATGGCCCTTTTTTTTAGTATGAATTTCCGCTTAGCCTCTTTCTTACGGGGACTTATGATGATTGCTTGGTTAATTCCTCTTACGATCACTGCGCTATTATTTAAATTTATGATGAGTGAAAATGCAGGAATATTTAATGAATTACTTATGGCATGGGGATTAATAGATAACCCAATCCAATGGTTATCTAGTCCAGATATTGCTTTATGGAGTGTTATTATTGCAAATATATGGGTAGGTATACCATTTAATATGCTTTTAATATCAACTGGATTAAGTAGTCTACCGCAAGATGTTTATGAAGCTGCTAGTTTAGACGGTGCAAACTGGTTCCATAGGTTAATTCATATTACACTTCCACTTCTTCGTCCAGTAATATTGGTTGTGTTAATGTTAGGGTTTATTTATACGTTTAAAGTATTTGATATAGTCTTTGTAATGACAGGTGGAGGTCCAATAAATTCAACAGAAGTGTTATCCACAGTTGCATACAGATTTTCATTTGACGAATTTAACTTTAGCTTGGGTGCTGCAGCAGCTAACATCTTATTTGTTATTTTGTTTATAATAAGCTTAATCTACTTAAGGCTTATTAAGAATGATGAGGTGATTTGATGAGCAAGAGAAAAGAATGGACACTAAATGTTATAGGTGTAATAATCGTTCTGGCCTTTTTGTTCCCGGTATTTTGGATGATAATTACCGCATTTAAAACACAATCTGAAATATTCCAGTCACCACCAACTTTTTGGCCAAAGGATTTTCAATTTACGAGTTTTATTGAAATATTTAAAGACGATGTAGGCCAGTACTTTCTCAACAGTTTCGCAATCTCTGGTTTAGCTACCCTATTAGTACTGGTATTAGCTGTGCCATCTGCGTATGGTCTCGCAAGGTTTAATGTGAAAGGTAAAAAGTCAATGATTTTACTTTTCCTGACAACACAGATGTTACCAGCAACAGTAGTTTTAACACCATTATTTGTTGTATTTAATAATTTAAGTTTATTAAATACGTATTGGGGACCAATTATAGCTTGTGCCACATTAGGAACACCATTTTCAATTCTTATTTTACGAACATTTTTCATGGGGCTTCCTAAAGAATTAGAAGAGTCAGCTGCAATTGATGGTTGTAGCCGGTTTGGAGCGTTTATGAGAATTATAGTACCTATTTCTCTACCGAGTATAGTTGTTTGCGGTGCAGTATCCTTTTTCTTCTCTTGGGGAGATTTAATATTTAGTATGACATTCAATAGGGATCAAAGTTTATGGCCCTTAACTGCAGGAATTTATAATTCAATTGGTCGATATGGAATTGAATGGAATAGTTTAATGGCTTTTGCAACTGTTTCAATACTACCTGTAATTGTAATTTTTATTTTACTACAAAAACATATTGTAAAAGGATTAGTAAGTGGTTCCATAAAATAATTGGAAGGAATGATGATAAATATGAAATTTACAAATGGTTATTGGTTAGTGCGAGAAGGGTTCGATGTTAACTATCCACGAAGTGTGCGTGATTTTGAAATAATAGATGATGGATTAATTTTATATGCTCCATGTAAAGAGATTAGACATAGAGGTGATACACTAAATATTCCATTACTTACAGTTAAGTTATCTTCCCCTATGGAGGATGTTATTCGAGTTCAAACATGGCACCACAAGGGTGGAAGAGAGAAAACGCCTAATTTCGATGTGCTACAATGTTCTACTAATTTTTCAGTAGATCACAACGAGAATGAAATTTATTTTTCGAGTGGAAATTTAAAAGTGAAAATAAATAAAGAATATTTTGGAATAGTTTATTATAACGGTAAACAAAAACTTACCCATACTGAAAATAAAGGTCTTGCTTGGATAACAGGCCCAAATAAAGAAACGTATATGAGAGCACAGTTAAACATTAGCGTTGGAGAAAATTTGTATGGACTTGGTGAACGGTTTACCCCATTTGTTAAAAATGGACAAGTTGTTGATACATGGAATGAAGATGGCGGAACAAGCTCTGAACAAGCGTATAAAAATATACCTTTCTATATGAGTAATAAAGGGTATGGTGTATTTGTTAACCATCCTGAAAATGTAAGCTTTGAATTAGGTTCTGAAGCAGTATCGAAATCTCAATTTAGTGTTGAAGGAGAATCGCTAGATTATTATGTAATTAACGGCCCAACACCGAAAGAAGTATTACTTAATTACACCGAATTATCAGGTAAACCAGCATTACCACCTGCATGGTCATTTGGACTATGGTTATCAACTTCTTTTACCACGAATTACGATGAAAATACGGTAAGTCATTTCGTAGATCAAATGGCTGAAAGAGATATACCACTAAGCGTATTCCATTTTGACTGTTTTTGGATGAAAGAATTTGAATGGTCTAGTTTTGAATGGGATAAAGATGTCTTTCCGGATCCAGAAGGTATGCTTAGAAGATTGAAAGAAAAAGGCTTGAAAATTTGTGTATGGATAAATCCATATATAGCACAAAAATCTAAACTATTTGATGAAGCTGTAGTTAATGGATACTTATTAAAAAAACCAAATGGAGATGTTTGGCAATGGGATCTATGGCAATCGGGAATGGGGATTGTAGACTTTACAAACCCTGATGCATGTACTTGGTATACTGAAAAATTAAAAGCTTTATTAGATATGGGTGTTGATTCCTTTAAAACAGACTTTGGGGAAAGAATTCCAACTGATGTTGTATTTGCAGATAATTCGGATCCGAAAAGAATGCACAATTATTATTCTTATAAGTATAACCAAGTAGTTTTTGATTTATTAAAACGTGAAAAAGGAGAAAAAGAAGCAGTTGTGTTTGCAAGGTCTGCTACAGCTGGTGGTCAACAATTCCCAGTTCACTGGGGTGGAGACTGTGAAGGAACGTATGAATCTATGGCAGAAAGTTTAAGAGGTGGACTTTCTTTAACGATGTCAGGGTTTGGTTACTGGAGTCATGATATCGGTGGGTTTGAAACGTTAGCAACTCCTGACCTTTTTAAACGCTGGATAGCCTTTGGTCTTTTATCCAGTCATAGTCGCCTTCACGGAAGTAATACTTACCGTGTGCCGTGGAATTATGATGAAGAATCGGTTGATGTAACGAGTTATTTCTCTAAGTTAAAAAATAAATTGATGCCCTATTTATTTAATGTGTCAGTAGAAAATAATATCACTGGTATACCAGTGATGCGACCAATGATGCTTGAATATCCTGAGGATTTGAATACGCATATTCTTGATACTCAATATATGTTAGGTGAATCTATTCTAGTTGCTCCTATCTTTAATGATGAAGGAAAAGGTTCTTATTATTTGCCAAAGGGAAAATGGACTCATTTATTATCTGGAAAAGTAGTCGAAGGTGGAGAGTGGAAAAGTGAAATCTATGATTATTTGAGCTTACCACTGTATGTAAGGGAAAACACTATTTTACCAATAGGAGAAAATGAAAACAGACCGGAATATGATTATGTGAGTAATATAACCTTTAATATTTATGAATTAAATGAAAATAAAGAAGCTAAAGCAATGATTCATGATGTTAGTGGGGAACTTACAGCTTCCATTACAGCAATAAAAAATGATAATGAAATAGCAATGAAAATTCATATGAAAGAGAATATAGCTTATTCAGTAATGCTTAAAGGATATACTTCCATCTCCTCAATATCTGCAGGGGAATGGATTAAGGAAAAAGATGGAATTAGAATACTGATAAATGAACCAGTTGAATCAGTAATAATAAGTATTTAAGAAAATGACTGGAAGAAGGGGAAAAAATGACTTACTTCAACAACATAAACAAAATCAAATACGAAGGTGCAACTTCAACAAACCCATACGCATTCAAATTCTACAATCCCGAAGAAATAATAGGTGGTAAAACAATGGAAGAGATCCTGCGTTATGGTGTTGCATACTGGCATACGTTTACAATGGATGGTTCTGATCCATTTGGTGCTGGTACAATGGTTCGTCTATGGGATAAATATACTGGAATGGATTTAGCCAAGGCACGTCTTGAAGCTGCTTTTGAATTATTTGAAAAACTGGATGTACCATTTTTTTGCTTCCATGATGTGGATATTGCACCAGAAGGAAGTGATTTAACAGAAACAAATCAAAACCTTGATACGATCGTTGGTCTGATGAAAGATTATATGAAAGATAGCAAAACAAAATTACTTTGGAATACAGCGAACAACTTTACACATCCCCGTTTTATTCATGGGGCTGCATCTTCCAATAATGCGGATATTTTTGCATACTCTGCAGCGAAAGTGAAAAAAGGATTGGAAATCGGAAAAGAATTAGGTGCAGAAAACTATGTATTCTGGGGTGGTCGTGAAGGATACGAAACACTGCTGAATACAGATATGAAGCTTGAAATGGATAACCTTGGCCGTTTCTTCCATATGGCTGTTGATTATGCAAAGGAAATCGGTTTTGATGCGCAATTCTTAATCGAACCAAAACCAAAAGAGCCGACAACACATCAATATGATTTTGATGTAGCTACAGGCTTTGCATTCTTGCAAAACTATGGTCTGGCTGATCATTTCAAATTCAATATTGAAGCAAATCATGCAACATTAGCTGGGCATACATTTGAACATGAACTACGCTATGCACGAGTGAATAATATGCTTGGTTCCGTCGATGCCAACCAGGGTGATCCTCTACTCGGATGGGATACAGATGAGTTTCCAACAGATTTATATTCTACAACACTAGCAATGTATGAAATCCTTAAAAATGGTGGACTTGGTCGTGGTGGATTAAATTTCGATGCAAAAGTGAGGAGAGGTTCATTTGAGCCAGAAGATTTATTCCATGCACATATCGCTGGAATGGATAGCTTTGCAGTTGGACTAAAGGTTGCGCAAAAACTGATCGATGATAAAGTACTGGATGGGGTAGTTGAAGAACGTTATAAAAGCTATACAGATGGTATCGGGTTGGATATCGTAGAAGGAAAAACAGATTTCCATAAGCTTGAAGAACACGCATTAGGTTTAACAGAGGTTAAACATCAATCTGGTCGTTTGGAAAAAATTAAAGCAACAATCAATCAATATTTGTTGAGAGCTTACGCTGGAGAATAAGTTTTTAATGGTAGGAGGATGTTTTGCAATGAAATACGTAATTGGTGTTGATTTAGGAACGAGTGCTGTAAAACTTTTGCTTGTTGATCAAAATGGAGATGTTGTTCAAGAAGTTTCTAAAGATTATCCGTTAATTCAGGAGAAAACCGGATATAGTGAACAGGATCCGAAATCATGGGTTGATCAGACAGTCGAGGGACTGTCTGACCTTTTGAAAAAATTTAATGGAAATCCAGAAGATATTGAAGGAATTAGTTTTTCTGGACAAATGCATGGTCTTGTGCTGCTTGATGAAAATAAAGAAGTTTTACGTAATGCTATCCTTTGGAATGATACACGTACAACTGCAGAGTGTCAGGAGATTTATAATGTAGTTGGCGAAGACCGTTTGTTGGAAATTACGAAAAATCCCGCAATGGAAGGATTTACTTTACCTAAACTGCTTTGGGTTAAGAAACATGAGCCGGAGGTCTTTGCAAAGGCAAAAACATTTGTATTACCAAAGGATTATTTACGTTATAAGCTGACTGACGAATTACACATGGAATACTCTGATGCAGCTGGAACATTATTATTGAATGTCAGTGACAAATCATGGAGTAAGGAAATCTGTGAACTGCTTGAAATTGATGCAAATATTTGCCCGCCACTAGTAGAATCACATGCCGAGGTAGGGAATATCACTTCTGGAATTGCGGAGGCTACCGGGTTATCACCAGCAACACGTGTATTTGCAGGTGGGGCAGATAATGCGTGTGGTGCAATCGGTTCTGGTATTTTAGAAGATGGAAAAACACTTTGCAGTATTGGTACTTCAGGTGTTGTCCTTTCTTATGAATCCAGTAATGATAAAGACTTCCAAGGTAAAGTCCATTATTTTAACCATGGTGCACTGAATGCCTATTATACGATGGGAGTAACGCTTGCAGCAGGATATAGCTTGAGCTGGTTTAAAGATGTTTTTGCGAAAGATGAGTCCTTTGAGGACCTCGTTGGTGAAGTCGGCTCTGTTCCTGCAGGTTCCAATGGCTTGTTGTTTACACCATATGTGGTTGGAGAAAGAACACCACATGCAGATGCGGCTATACGCGCAAGCTTTATAGGAATGGACAGTTCGCATCAACGAAAAGATTTTGTCCGGGCAGTTATGGAAGGAATCACTTTTTCTTTGAATGAATCGATAGCTATTTTCCGCGAAAATGGTAAAAACATTGATACGATCATCTCAACTGGAGGCGGTGCGAAAAACGCAGACTGGCTGCAAATGCAGGCTGATATTTTCGACGCTAAGATAGTAAAACTTTCAAGTGAGCAAGGGCCAGGCATGGGTGCCGCAATGCTGGCAGCTTATGGATGTGGCTGGTTTGAAACATTAGCGGATTGTGCGGAGGCGTTTTTACAAGTGGAGAGAGAGTTTGTTCCGAATAGGGAAAATGTGGAGAAATATAGGAAGTTGTTTGGTGTTTATCAGGAGGTTTATGGAAAGACTAAAGGGTTGAATGAGAGATTGGTGGAGTTTCGGAAATAATAAATGTGTCAAGCTCACAGGCTAGTGTTGACGAAAAGAAAAACTTGGGACACAAGAAAAGGCTAATCGCAAATCACCAAAAAATGTATAGATTCTTTGGTAATAAATATGATAATTCCAAGGGATGTAGGTCTATTACCAAAAAATAATCGAAAATAAAGATGGCTGATCCAACCAGTAATACTGTGTGTGGATTAGTCTTTTTTTTATTATTCTTAAAAACCAATACAAGTAAATTAAATTAACCCTTGATTGTACGTACAATTTATAATAACATAGCATTATACAGAAAATACATACGTACATGATGGTGATAATAAGAAAGGTGTTGATATCTCTTGCTTAAAGAATTAAAACAACAAGTATTAGAAGCGAATCTGGCGCTCCCCAAACATGGATTGGTTACATTTACATGGGGAAATGTAAGCGGTTTTAATAAAGAAGAAGGTCTAGTAGTTATTAAACCGAGTGGCGTTCCTTATGAGGAATTAACAGTAGATGATTTAGTTGTATTAGATTTAGAAGGAAACATTGTGGAAGGGCATTTAAAACCTTCTTCAGATACATCAACTCATTTGGTTCTTTATAAGAATTTCCCGGATATTGGTGGGGTTGTACACACACATTCCCCATGGGCAACAAGTTGGGCACAGGCAGGGATTTCTCTTCGATGTCTTGGTACGACACAAGGAGATTATTTTTATGGAACGATTCCTTGCACTCGTAAAATGAAGCCAGAAGAAATTATAGGTGATTACGAGCTTGAAACTGGAAATGTAATCGTCGAAACATTTTTAAATAATGGACTCGAACCGAATGAGATTCCAAGTGTGTTAGTTCATAGCCATGCACCATTTAATTGGGGGAAAGACCCAAATGAAGCTGTTCATAATGCAGTAGTTTTAGAGGAAGTAGCAAAAATGGCATATCACACATATCAATTAAACCCAGATGTACCAGCAATGGATCAGGTATTGCTAGATAAACATTATTTAAGAAAACATGGTTCCAAAGCTTACTATGGCCAATAATAAAGAAGGAGGTCATTGATTATGACAACAAAATATACAATCGGTGTGGACTATGGTACTGAATCAGGGCGTGCAGTTCTTGTTTCCTTATCAGATGGCAAAGAAATCGCTGATCACGTTACAGCCTATCGTCATGGCGTAATAGACGAAGAATTACCAGAATCAAAGATTAAGTTAGGCTATGAGTGGGCACTACAGCATCCAGCGGATTATATCGAGGTATTAAAGACTTCGATCCCTGCTGTTTTGAAAGATACTGGTGTTAGCCCAGATGACATTGTCGGAATAGGAATTGACTTTACAGCATGTACAATGCTTCCGGTTGACGAAAGAGGGGAACCACTTTCATTTAAACCTGAATTAAAAGATAATCCACACAGTTGGCTAAAATTATGGAAACACCATGCTGCCCAGCCTGAAGCAGATAAACTAAATGCGATTGCAGAGCAGCGTGGCGAAAAGTTCTTACCACGTTATGGCGGGAAAATTTCATCGGAATGGATGATAGCAAAAATTTGGCAGATCCTTGATGAAGCACCTGAAATTTATGATCAGACTGATAAATTTGTAGAAGCAACCGACTGGGTTATTTCACAATTAACAAACAATCTTGTACGTAACAGTTGTACTGCAGGCTATAAATCTATCTGGCATAAACGTGATGGTTACCCAAGTAATAATTTCTTTAAAGAATTAGATCCACGATTAGAGAACCTAACAGAAACTAAACTGCGTGGCGAGATTCTCCCATTAGGAACAAAGGCTGGGGAATTAACTCAAGAAATGGCAAGTGCGATTGGGTTAAATTCAGGTATTGCTGTTGCAGTTGGAAATGTCGATGCACATGCTGCTGTCCCTGCAATGGGAGTTGTTTCACCAGGCAAAATGGTGATGTCAATGGGAACTTCGATATGCCATATGGTATTGGGAACAGAAGAAAAACAAATAGAAGGCATGTGTGGAGTAGTTGAAGATGGAATTATTCCGGGATTTTATGGTTATGAAGCAGGACAGTCTGCAGTAGGTGATATTTTTGGCTGGTATGTTGACCAGGCAGTCCCAGCTTATGTAAAGGAAATAGCAGAAAAAGAAGGATTAAGTATTCACCAGTATTTAGAGAAGAAGGCAACAGAATATCAACCAGGAGAAATCGGTCTACTCGCACTGGATTGGTGGAATGGAAACAGATCTACATTAGTAGATACTAACTTAAGTGGTTTATTAGTCGGGATGACATTACAGACGAAGCCTGAAGAAATTTATCGTGCGCTGCTTGAAGCGACAGCATTTGGCACGAGGAAAATTGTCGATGCATTCCATCAAAATGAAGTTGCGGTTGATGAGTTATACGCATGTGGTGGGTTGCCGCAGAAAAACCAATTGCTCATGCAAATTTATGCAGATGTGACAAATCGAACGATTAAAGTTGCCGAATCTAAACAAACCCCGGCACTGGGAGCAGCGATGTTTGCAGCAGTTGCAGCAGGGGATAAAAATGGCGGATACGATTCAGTTGTTAAAGCTGCTGAAAAAATGGCGCGAGTGAAAGAGGAAACAATCCAGCCAATTCCAGAAAACGTAAAAACCTATGAAAAATTATATCAAGAATATAGTAAACTACATGATTATTTTGGACGTGGGGAAAATAATGTGATGAAAAGATTAAAAGCAATTCGTCCAGTAGAAACAGAAACTATTGCAGGGAACAAGGGGGAACTAAGATGTTAAAACTTAAGCCATACGAGTTCTGGTTTGTTACTGGAAGTCAACATTTATATGGAGAAGAAGCATTACAAGAAGTTAAAGAACATTCGGCAGTTATCACAGATAAACTCAATGAAACTGGTAATCTACCATTTCCAATTGTCTTTAAAGAAGTGCTGACAAATGCAGCTAATATTCATACATTAATGTTAAATGCAAATAGAGATGAAAACTGTGCTGGTATCATTACATGGATGCACACATTCTCACCAGCGAAAATGTGGATTGCAGGCTTAAAAGCATTACAGAAACCATTACTTCATCTCCATACCCAATATAATCGTGATATTCCATGGGAGAAAATTGATATGGACTTCATGAATTTAAATCAATCTGCACATGGTGATCGTGAATTTGGATTTATAAGTACACGCTTGAAATTACCTCGTAAAGTAGTCGTAGGTCACTATGAAAACCCAGAGATCACTGCGAAAATTACAAACTGGATGAATACGGCAGTTGCGGTAACGGAAGGCACGAATATTCGGGTTGTACGTTTTGGGGATAATATGCGAAATGTTGCTGTTACAGATGGTGATAAAATTGCAGCACAAATCAAATTTGGCTGGACAGTGGACTATTATGGAATCGGTGATTTAGTAGAGGAAATTGAAAAAGTTACATCAGATGAAGTGGATACACTTTACAAAGAATACGAGGAATTGTATGAATTAACAGAAGAAGAAAGTGGAAAAGGATGTGTTCAGAATTCGATTAGAGAACAGGCACGTATTGAACTTGGACTAAAAGCATTCTTATCTAAGCATAATTACAATGCATTTACAACTAATTTTGAAGACCTGTATGGGATGAAACAACTACCTGGTCTGGCAGCACAGCGTCTGATGGCTGAGGGATATGGCTTTGCTGGGGAAGGTGACTGGCGTACTGCGGGGCTGCTACGAATGATGAAAATTATTTCAGGTAATAAAGGAACATCCTTTATGGAGGATTATACGTATCACTTAGAACCAGGAAATGAAATGATTCTAGGTTCACATATGCTTGAAATTTGCCCAACTGTCTCAGCGACCAAACCTAAAATTGTTGTAAACCCACTTAGCATGGGTGACAGGGAAGATCCTGCTCGTTTAGTTTTTGATGGACGTGGTGGAGGAGCGGTTGTAGCTTCCTTAATTGAATTAGGTGGTAGATATCGTCTGGTAGTAAATGAAGTAGACGCAATTCAACCAACCGAGGAAACCCCAAATCTACCAGTAGCAAAAGTGTTATGGAAACCAGAACCATCATTAAGTGATGCAACAGAGTCATGGATTTATGCTGGTGGAGCACATCATACAGTGTTCTCATTTGAAGTAACGACAGAACAATTGTATGATTTTGCGGATATGACTGGAATCGAATGTGTAGTTATAGATAAGGATACAATTCCGAGACAGTTTCGAAATGAATTAAAGCTTGGTGAACTTACGTGGACAAGATAATAAGGCTTCTCCCTATTGATATTTGGAGAATATAATCATATTCAGTTAGGTGTGGATTTTCTGTGGTATAATCCACTAGCTAATCCGATTGTAATAAAGAGTATTGGCTTATGTATTCAAATGCAATCATGACACCGCACTAAAAAGAAGAGATCATTTGATAGTTCAATGGTATAAATGCAAGAGACTGTTGTACGTACAACAACGGAAGATGCCTATCAAAAAAAGGAAAGTGCAATATATCACTATCTTATACCATGTAATAAGATTAACTTTGAACGGTTATATCTATTCTACTATGTATGAAATGGAGATACTTTAAGATATATTATAATAAATTATATATTGAAATCAATCAAATCATAAAGTATAATAAATATACGTATAAGTTTTAATTATTATAAGTTACTTATACGTATAAAAAAATATCTGTTTAGAGAGATTTATTTTTTAGCCACATATGAAAGCGCTATCTAATCTCTTGTTGATAGATTAATAAATGGGAGGGTATATTAATGAAGCGGATCGTCTTGTTTGTTTTTATGTTAGTGCTATCTATAGTGCTAGTAGGTTGTAGTAATAGTGCAAGTGGAGGGAACGAAGAAGGTAATCACTTCAATTGAAGTAGAAGCCTTACTGAAGTGCTAAAAATGGGATAGAATCAGGATTTCCCTCTTATCTCGTATGATCGATTGATCATGAATTCAGATCATGTAAGCTATTATGCAACATTTGATAATCTCCAGGTTGGTGTATTACAAGGTGAATATATTGAAGAAGAATTAGGATTAGCTAATAGTGAGGACCCTTTTAATATAGAATTATTTGCTGGATCCCCTGATGATAATAATGCATACTTTTTCTGGGACGGTGCAATATCTATACTTCAACCATACATTGATAATGGCCAGCTTGTAGTAAAAAGTGATCAAACAACATTTGAACAAGGTAAAACATTACGTTGGGATGGAGCGAAAGCACAGACAGGAACGTATGGATAATCTATTAAGTGTACATTACTCAGACGATAAAATCGATGTAGTGTATTCTCCATTTGATGGAATCAGCCGTAGTGTTTTTTTATCGTTAAAAGCTGTAGGATATGGTAGTGATAATGACTCTATGCCTTTTGTAAACGGAAAAGGTAGAGAATACTCAGACGCTGTCATATCAACAATTGGGGCAAAATTGGGTACTAACTAATATTACATAAGATGTATATATGTAATTAGAATAGATCTAATAACTATTAATGCAAAACTTTTACAAGTTAACAAACTTGAGGAGATCTCTCGAATATAAAATAGATAATTCTAATTATTACACAGTAATTAAAAAGTATTTATCTGATTATATAATATAGTTTATATTTTATTAAATATTATAAGATTTAATATTGACATAATTATTTATTTTATTTAATATATACGTATATATTTTATTATTTACTACAAAGTTGTATATGAGTAAATGAAAATATTAGCTGAACCATATATGTATATTCATAGAGAAAATTTTAATGCACATTATGAGAAAGTGTTGGTTTCAAGTTATTACACAAACTTAACAAAATCGAAAGGTAGTTCAGTAATTTAAAAAATAAAAATGTTAAAAAGTTATGTTAATAATTTCTACAGATGTAAAATGCAATTAAATTGCTGTTATTTATAAAAACATTAAATATATTGAAGTATCTTTTTAAGTTATATGGTGAATTTTGATAAATTTAACATTATATACGTATAAGTTATTATCTGTAATTTTGGAAGTTGTATGTACTTTTTAATATAAAAGTGGGGTGAGGAACTTTAACATAAATTTAAAAATATTTGAGGTGTTGATGAAGTTTTAAAAAAACTAACAAGGAGGTTTTTTCAATGAAAAAGCAAGTAATATTACTAGTATTACTAATCTCTGCGGCCTTTTTGTCGGCTTGTGGTGATGATGAATCTGCAAGTGGAGATGGTGTAAAGGAAATTAAAATTTGGTTTGGAAGAGAAGATTTTATTCCTGAGGATAATTTTGAACAATTTCATGAAGAACATCCTGATATAAAAGTCGAAACTGATGTAATACCGCTAGAACAAGCTGTTTCCGACTTTCAGCGTAACCATGGAGCAGGAAATGCACCAGATGTAGTGCAAATCTTTCATGATAATGTTGGAACATTAGCTAATCAAGGTAGTTTAATGGATATGTCGGAATATATTTCGGCTTGGGAAGAGGATGAACCAGAAAAATTTGGGAATATTATGGAACAAGCTTGGAGTCTCGCTAGTTGGAACGATAATGTTTATGGTATGGGAATTCATCTAGCACCTTATTGGCAAGAGTATAGAATTGACTGGTTTAATGAGGAAGGTATTGAGATTCCAAAGGATTGGGACGAAGTACTGGATGCAGCTAGAACTTTAAATAATGCTGATAGAGATGGTTATGCTGTAGTAGGAGGAAGGGAACATCCAGCCTGGTGGTTTAGTAGTCAGTTTGTATCGATGGGAGGACAATATTCTGAGACCGGTTTGCCACAGTTTGATTCTGAAGCTGGCCGATATTTAATAGATTTTTATCAAACACTATCAAGGGAAGAATTAATTGATTCTGGTTCAATTTCTTGGAATTCAGGTGATATGCGAGGAGCCTTTATGAGTGGTAATGCTGCAATGATACCTGAAGGAGATAATATTTTCACGGCATTTGAAGCTGAAGGATTAAATTATGAAGAAGAATGGATTGTTAAACCTCAACCACCACGACCAGGAGGAGAAAAAGAACGCAGGGATTCGTTCTGGGGTTGGCCAATGATGGTTAACTCTGATACTGAACATCCAGAAGCTGTGATGGAAGTTTTCAAGTACTTAAGCGATACAGACATTGTTAAAGATGTTGCTATACGTTATCAGCCTACTTCCAACTTGGAGGTAATGGAAAGTGATGAATATATGGAAGCAAAACCATGGACACAAGCAATATGGAAGGAATTTAACGAAGCTATTATTCAACCTTCTCATATCAAGCAAGGTGAAGTACACAATATATTAAATGATGCTAAACAAGAAGCATTACAGAATCCCGAAAGGGATGCAGGTGAAATAACCGCAGAAACTCAGGAGAAATTAAATGCTTTAGAAGAATAATTTGTACAAGGGGGTCTCCCCCTTGTTTATAATCAGGCTAGGGGGAACATAGTTATGGTCTTGAAAAACAAGCGAAATAACAAGATTGCAGAAGGAAAAAATAAAAATTATAACTTTCGTAGAATAATCACACCTTATCTTCTGGTGTTTCCAGCAGTTATATTTGTCTTAGGTGTTTTAGGTTATGCTGTTTTTTCCGGTTTAATAATGTCTTTTTTTGACTTTACCTTCTCTTTTGATTTTTCAAGTGCGAAATTTATAGGACTAGATAATTACCTTAATCTATTTAAAGACGAAAACTTTCGTCATACGTTTTTCATTTCATTGCTTTTTGTTTGTGGTAGTGTTGTTTTAGGGCTTACTTTAGCTTTAAGTTTTGCTTTAGGCTTGTATAAATGTAATAAATTGGGTGGCTTTTATAAAGCACTATCACTTGTGCCATATTTGGTGTCAGGTATTGCTACTGCAATAATGTTTAGATTTTTGTTTAGTGGTGAAGTGGGCTTAATTAATATGATATTAAATACAATAGGGATAGATAGAATAGATTTTTTATCCAATCCATGGTTAGCGTTGATGGTTGTTACACTAGCTAATGTATGGTTCATTACTCCTTTTGCTACTTTAGTGCTATTATCAGGATTACAAGGCATAGATGTTGAATTGTTTGACTCAGCTTCAGTAGACGGTGCAAAAAAGCATCAGGTTTTGTTAAAGATTATTATGCCCTTAATCTCTCCGATGATGGGTATTAGTATGATATGGCTTAGTTTTGCTAGTTTTAACATGTTTGATGTTATACTTCCATTAACAAATGGTGGTCCTGGCAGATCCACTGAGGTATTGGCATTGTTTATGTATAATGTAGCTTTTGATGAATTACAATACTCACTGGGAAGTGCAGTAATGGTTATCATACTAATTTTAAATGTTCTAGTTAGTCTCATTTACTTGAAAGTATTTAATGTGAGCGATGCAGAAGGGTAGAGTTCTAAAGAAATGGAGGGTAATATATGAAAGAATTAAATTCATCTTATTATAAACTTAAGAAATGGTCTAGCGATAGAATTCATTGGATTCCGCTATTCGTATTACTGATTTGGACATGTTTGCCGTTGGTATGGGCGTTTTCTGCTTCTTTTAAGGAGACTACTGAAATATATAAAACACCTCCTACATTAATACCTGAAAATTTCAGTCTAGATAATTATATTAGGGTGTTTGAATATCCTAATTTTTGGACTTACCTATTTAATAGTGCCTTTTTAGCTGTAACTTCTACAATTCTAGCTGTTATTATAAGTGTATTGGCAGGATACGCATTTGCTCGTTATGCCTTTAAGTTCAGACATATTTTGTTATTAATTATATTAATACCCAGAATAATCCCAAGAGCTAGTTTGATTGTGCCGTTATTTTCAGGTCTTTCTTTGGTTGGATTAATAGATACATACTTGTCATTAATCTTAACTTATACGGCAACAGCAGTTCCTTTGGCTACATGGATACTAGCCGGATTCTTTAAGGTTATTCCAAAATCACTAGAAGAGGCTGCGGCAATTGATGGTGCAAGGCCGTGGCAGACTCTTTTATATGTAGTTGTTCCGGTTGCGATGCCTGCTATAGTTACAGTAAGTATTTTGTCGATGCGGGAAGCTTGGAACGAATTTCCTTTTGTACTTGCATTTACAACTTCACAGGAAATGCGGACTTTGCCTTATCAATTGTTTATGTTACGAGATAGTATGGGAATTCAGGACTGGCCAATGGTACTAGCCTTTACAATAGTTACAATACTACCACTATTGGTTTTATATTTAATTTTTGAGAAAAAGGTTATGAATAGTATACTGAGTGGAGCGGTGAAGTAGGATGAGTTGTGTTTAGTATGAATGGAATAACAGGATTAATTTATCAGTTTACTTTATGGGTTGCTCGCTTGGCATATTTAAATGTATTGTGTTTGTTTTTCATATTTCTAGGAGGAATTATTTTTGGTTTTTTTCCGTCAGTGACAGCATCATTTTCTATTACGCGAAATTGGTGCCAAGGAAAATCGTTCCCCATAGCTAAAAAGTTTATAGAAGAATACAAGAAGGATTTTAAACAAGCAAATATACTTGGATTTACAATCATACCTAGTTATTTACTTTTAAATTTAGGAATTGTATCCTTCTTTGTAACAGAAATAAATAATAATATTGGATTAATATTATTATTTTCAATAGTAAACTTAATTACAACTATATATGTTTTTTATTTATTTCCTGTATTCGTTCATTATAATATTCAATTAAAAGAAGTGTACAAGTATACAATGTTAATAGCATTTTCTACTCCAATGACTGCTTTTTTATTATTTTTAGTAGTAGGAGTTCAATATTATCTGATGATCGTTAGTGGTTTTTTTATTTTCTTTTTCTTAAGTTTACCTATTATAATAATAATGTTTTTTGCTTATTATACATTTCAAAAAGTATCAGAAAAGCAACAGCGAAGTAAAAGATCTTTATCTCAATAAGAAATTCACTTAAGATTTAAATCCTGAAAACCCGCTGTTTATAACGATGTGATTTATATTTGGTAGCTACCTTCGTATAGGCTGACAAATCAATATTTATCTACAATGGTGCTTTTTATTTTGCAATCTTTTTCTTCGTTATACTTTTTAAAGTATAACGAGGAAAAAATTAAAAAAAGAATCCCTTTAACAGTTGGTGCAAATGAGGTTCATGAAGTTTTCAACGTCACAGATTCCGGTAATGCAGGTTATATATATTAACCTGGTTTCGGCTTGAAGGTACAAGAATCCTGTCATAATGGGATCCCTAGTGCACGTTGTCCGAAATAAATAATCAGGTGGCATGAATCAATTAAAATAATGCTGGACATAGTCCCCTCGACCCATTATGATAGAGGTAAACACTATATCGAAAGAGGGAACGACCATGCCTAAACCAGTAGCCGTAGCGATAGAACTGAGCGAAAAAGAACAGGATATACTTGAATCCCTGTCGAAGGGATCACATACGCCCTTACATTTAAAACAACGTGCAACGATTATTCTCGAAGCATCAGCAGGAAGGGCCAATTCAGAAATTGCACGGAACCTTGGATTTAATCGTAACACTGTAAAAAAGTGGCGGATTCGCTATGATCAGGCTACTACGGAAATTACGCAACGTGAAAAGAATTTTCCACGGGAGCTCCGTGGTTTGATTGAATCCGTTATTCAGGATGATTACCGTCCCGGAGCACCGGCAACGTTCTCAAATGAAGTGGTCGCACAAATCATCTCCATGTCCCTGCAATCACCATCTGACTATGGAGTAGAAGGAAGTCACTGGACCCCATCGGAATTGGCACGACAAGCAGTTAAAAATGGCATAGTTGACAGCATATCGCCACGCTCCGTGACGCGTTTTTTAAAAATGGGGCAAATTTAAAGCTTGATCAATACAAAGGCTGGTTGCTTCCAAAGATTGATGACCCGGAACAGTTTAAACAACAAGTGGAAGAAGTATGCGACATCTATAAAAATGCTGAGCAATTGGAAGAACAGGGTATCCACGTCTATTCAACGGATGAAAAGACAGGCATCCAGGCACTTGAGCACGGTCATGAAAAAGGATCGGTGAAGCCTGGTCAACCAGAACGAATTGAGCAAGAATACCATCGTCGTGGAACTTCGGGTTTGATTGCGTCCCGATCGGTTACAGACGGGAAAATTGTAGCACCGATGATTCAACCAACTAGAACTGAAACAGACTTTGTACAGCATTTACGTGATGTCGTTGCCCTTGACCCTTTAGCAGGCTATCGCTTTGTCATGGATAATTTGAATACTCACATGTCCGAATCCCTGGTGCGGTTCGTCATCGAACAAGAAGATCTTGATATCGATACGGAGACCCTTGGTGTAAAAGGCAAAACAGGCATTCTCAAAAACAAGACGACACGTGCCGCATTTCTTTCTGATTGTTCACACCGCATTCAAATCATTTATACACCGAAGCATACGTCTTGGCTCAATCAGATTGAGTGCTGGTTTAGTGTTTTGACTCGACGCCTATTAAATAAGCGTTCCAGTTTTCGTTCTGTTAAACAACTCGAAGAAAAACTATGCGCATGGATCGCTTATTACAATGAAAATTTAGCAAAGGCATATAACTGGAAATTTGATGGGAAATTGCTTCAAATCTAATAAAAAGGGCAAGGGAGTAATGACTACGTATTTACGACAACGTGCACTAGTAGATTTCCACAAGTGTAAACTCTAAAAAAACCTTTTAAATTAATAAAAAATCGCCAGCCAAAACCTTGATTTAATAGGGTTTTAGCTGGCGATTTGGTTTTGAAAGAGGTACTTGTCATGAGTTCTGTTATAGTAAAAAAATGGATGTTTACTACCTTTGCTTGATTATCTTTCTTTTTCATCGAAAAAGCAGAGAATAATAATCAGAAAATTTCGGATTCAGTAATTGCAGTAAGAATTCCTGTAGCAATAGCTTATGTAGTTTTCTCGTTTGAGTACAAGTTACAAACTTTAGGTAAGACCGGCGGATTTTTAGCCAAAAATGACTCTATCTCAGACCATTTAGGAATTCCGCTAACTGCATCTGGAACTTGAACATTAAACGCTCCTACTGCGACGGCACTTTTTACTACATCTTCTGGTGTAAGCCCTTTTATTAATCCTCCTAGAAAGCCTGCAATTGTGCAATCTCCTGCTCCTGTTGTTCCTTTTACATTCACTTTAAAGCAAGGTATTACAAGTTCTCGTTTTCTCCACTGACCAATATCACCATACACAAATAGGTTCATTTCTCTTAATCTCTGTTCATCATCGGTTGTACGTAAGTAAAGTCCATTTTCACCCAATTTTATCACTACCATAGCCGTTCCCTTAGCAAGCAACTCATCAGATATTTGGGTTAGAATACCAGTATTTATTGCACCCTCTATTCCCTTTTCATTTACTTGTTGAGAAAATTTATTGTCAAATGCAGAATCTAACATATATATAATTTCCTCAAAGCTAGGTAAAAAGATATCTACATAGGGGAGTGTGTGATCCAAGATAGTTGACCAATCTACTTGTCCTGCTTCTGTACCTGGATCCGGTTGTGCCATATCTAATGATGTTGTAATCCTTTTATTTTTAATTCTTCTAAAAATTTCTTTTAGCTGATTCCCTTGATTTTGATACATGTGATACATTAATGGAGGATATCCAAAGTGAAATAATTTAGCATGATCAATTTGTTCGTCAGAAATATCGTTTGCTACAAAAGTATTATTTGCTCCCGGACAATGCAGGAATATACGATCTTTATTTGGTGGACTGACAACGATTGAATAAGAGCTTTCTTCACCTTTTCCTACAATCATCCCTCTAGATAAACTTTGTCCGTTGTCCTCTAACAGCTTGCGTATGATTTCTCCAAATATATCATCTCCGATTTTCCCCATCAATGCTGTAGAAAAGCCTAAACGATGTAAAGCAATACCAGTATTTGATACTGCTCCACCTGTTGACATCAAGGCTTTTCCAACTTCAACTAATTTCCCTGGCTGTAGGATCGTACTAATGTTAACTGATTGATTGTTAATCACTGGAATAATATCTAAACAAATATGACCCGCAACAACAATGTCTGAATATTCTTTGTCCACTATGCACCTTCCTTTCTCTACTTTGTATAATGTAGATTTTATAGGATAATAGTTTCTCCTTTTTTATGAGATTCAAGTGCAGCAGTAAATAGTTGATGACTTTGATTTGCTTCTTGAGGATTCGCACAATAAAATGGCTGTTGCATTCGATCTTTACCATTGATTAATTCATCACAAAAAGCCGCCCACATTTGTAAAATGGAATCTGAAAATCCGAATTCGAAAATCCCGCCCGTAATTGTTTTATATGCGGAAGCATATGGAACATCTTCTACATGCCATGCCTGTGGCTCACCAACTTGATATGGTAGATAGGCAATTTGTTTTGGGTTTTTCGATGAGAATTCTGCTGAGAATTCTGTCCCATTGATACGTAAAAACCATGTATTCGCATGACCTGGTGCAATCCGTTTCATTGAAAGCACCATCGGAAATTGTTGATCTGCAGTTTCTACTTCACAAGACAATATAGCATTATCCCACGTATTGCACGGAACAATATTTCCTTTTCCATCTGGACGCTCCTTAATCACATTTTGCAATAATGAACGAATGTTTTTTGGATACCAACCAAACCGTAACGGCATATGTACAACGTGCATACCAAGATCTCCCATACATCCATATTCGCCATTAGTTTCAATTCGTCTTTTCCAATTAATAGACTTTTCTGCATTCAAATCACTAGAATGCCATAAACCAGCTTCTACATCAATAATTTTTCCAAATTTACTTTCTTGAATCCATTTTCCTAATTGATAAGCGCCCGGATAAAATGGAAATTCAGATGAACATCTAACAATTACTTCTGGATTCTTATCAATTACCTGTAATATAGAATCATTTGCGGTTAGGTCAATCCCAAATGGTTTTTCACCTAATAAATGTTTTCCAGCTTCAATAATATCTACATAGATCGATTCATGTAAGTTATGTGGAACAGCACAATAAATCGCATCAATATCTTCCCTATCTAACAAAGCATGGTAATCAGTTGTTTTAAATTGAACACTTTCTATACGATCCCCAAACCAGGTCATCATTTTTGGGTTTACATCACAAACCCCAATAATTCTCGGTTCAAAGTTTATATCCTCCAAATGACACCATCTAGCTACAACACTAGCAAACTCTCGGCCCATTAATCCGCATCCGATGACGCCAAAGCGTATCTCTTGTTTTCCCATTAGTTACACCCCCTTTAATATTTTAAGCGCTTGTTGAACATCCACATCATGGTGGACAATATCCATTAGAGCATTCGTCATATTATTTGGACTATCATGTTGGATTACATTTCGTCCATATACAATTCCAGATGCTCCTTGTTCTATTAATGTTTTTGTGCGCTCTAATACTTCTTGATCTGAAACTCTTCCCCCCCCTCTTGTCAAAACAGGAATTCCAGATGCAGCTTCAACTACTTTATGATATTCAGTTACATCGTCACATGGATCTGCTTTAATAATATCAGCTCCTAATTCTACCGCTTGTCGCACAAGAGGTACAATCTTAGTAATATCACCATCAACCATATACCCACCACTTGTTTCATTATTTTGCATCACTAGTGGTTCAATCATCAATGGCATACCACATTTTTCACATTCTGCCTTAAGCTTGGCAGCATTTTTAATACATTGATGGTAAACTTCTGGTTGATTAGGAATTAAGAAAAGATTGACTACTATACAAGCAGCATCTAATCTTATCGCTTGTTGAACAGGTTCATTAATTAGCTCACTATATAAATGTTTAGGGAGTTCCTTCCCATAAACATTTGCAATATCGGTACGTAATACGAGTGATGGCTTTTGTTTACCTGGTATTGCTTGCAAAATTTTTGCTTGACCAGGGCTTAACTGAATAGCATCTGGGTTTGCCGCTACAATCGTATGTATAGCTTCCTCCATGTTTTCTATCCCTTTTAGAAATGAATATTCGTTGAAAAATCCGTGGTCAATCGCTACATCAAAACATTTACCTTGATCACTAAAAAGACGATTCATTCTTGGTTCTACTGACATTTTACCACCTCTACTTTGTTATATTAAAACACTATATGTTTTAATATAACATATTATTATCATGGTTTCCCGTGTTTGTCAATAAAAATCAGAAAATTAAATTTCTGATTACGATAAATAGGTTAATAAACTGGCTTCTGGAGTTTGACTTACAAATACGTGGTCTAACTCCACCGTCTTTGCACGGTATCAGCTTTTAGCCTTATCTTTATTTGTCCATACTTGTAGTGTGAGGTGAAAGAGTATGGATGGTTATGGAAAAAGAAGTCATGCGGTGTATGATATCAAATATCACGTAATTTGGGTTACAAAGTACAGATATAAGATATTACGAGGTCAAATAGCAATATGAACAAGGGAATTAATTAGGCAAGGATGAGAAGCTAGAAAGAACACAATTTTGCAAGGAAGTATTGGCAAAGACCATATCCATTTATTGCTATCATGTCCACCAAGTAAAGTTTTGCAATACTTAAAAGGTAGATCATCAAGATTATTGCAGGATGAATTACCAGACCTCAAAAAACGATACTGGAGACAGCATTTATGGGTGCGTGGCTATTTTTGAGCCACAGTCGGTACTGTGACGGACGAGATGATAAGAAATTATATAGCAAATCAATTCAATGAAGGTAAGGATGAAATATTCAGGATTGAAGAATGAGTTTAGTCAAAATTTGAGTATGCTTAAACATAGGGGCTTAGAGCAGGACTTCAGCCTGAAAAGCTACTTTAGTCGCCGACATTTATGTCCAAATCCACCTGCTTCAGCAGGTGGTCTTTTAAGTAATCATAATTTCTACATTATGCTCTTTACATAATTGTTTAATTCTTACTTCGGGTTGGCTATCTGTAATAAGTCGGTTAATTTGATGAAAATTGGCAAAGGAACTTAATGAATCTTTGCCAATTTTGCTATTGTCTAACACAATATTAACCTCTCTAGATTTTTTAATAACTAATCGTTTAATATCTGCTTCAAAGATATTTGAATTGCTAAAACCATGATCAACTGTTAGTCCTGTAGCTCCTATAAATATACGATCAAAAGCCATCTCGGATAAGTTTTTCTCAACATCGGGGCCAATCAAGGACATTGTTTCCTCACGAAGTGACCCGCCGGTCATATTCACTGGTATATGCTTTTCAGCTAATTCAGCAGCTATATTTAAACCATTTGTTACAATAGTTATATCCTTATGGGAGGGTAATGCTCGAATTACTTCTAATGTAGTCGTTCCCCCATCGATAAAAATAGCTTCCCTATCCTGGATTAAATTGGCAGCAACAGCTCCTATTTTTCTCTTTTCTTCTAGGTATTGAGATGCCCTATCGCGAATAGACACATCATTCCCTACTGGTATGGCACCACCAAGGGTCCGACGAATATGACCTATTTTTTCTAATTTTTCTAAGTCGCGACGGATAGTCATTTGTGATACAGGGAACCAATTACTTAAATCAGCAATTTTCACTTCACCCAACTCTAATACCCTTTTTTTAATTTCAATTTGTCGATCGTTAAGTTTTTTATTCAAATAAATCATCCCTTTATTAATGTACTTATTTATCAAGTAATGTTAATTTAAAATATATTATTATGTTTTAAATTAACATTACTATACTATAATAATGTAATTTTTTATAGTTTAAACTAACATCTATCTTATAATATTTGTTAATAAATTATAAAACTGTAATAGGGTATATAAATTTGAAGTTAATTGCTGGATTGGCAGCTCTGAGGGGTAAATTTAACTATAGGTTACCGGAAGTGTCATACACACTAATTAATTAACTGAATATTACTAAAATATTACTCTTCGTTTTGAGCCGAAAAAGCAACCAATTTCAGAGTTGATTTTTTTGAAAAATTTACACAAATATTTTTTTTGCTTCCCATCACATCCTTTGCTATACTTTTATTACTAGGTAAACCTAACTTGCATTGGTTTTACCATCTTAATCATGTCCTCGTCTATTAGAATTTTTCTTTGAAATGACTCTAACAGATCCGAGGATATTTTATTGCTGTTTTTTTGATGGATTTTAATAGCTTTGTTCCTTTTTGGAAGAGCTAGAATAATATATCTGCTATTTGTGTTAAAATATAATGATTTTTCTTGGCCGTATAATTTTGACTATTGATATGCTCGATGTGATAACGCACGTTTTTTTGTTATTAAACCCTTCGTTTTCAATTTTCCATCTTCTTCTCCCTGCATTGAAGATATTCTTTACAGTGCGCTTAGAAATTTTTGATGTTGGTAATAAACATGAAATGCTTCTTGCTTCCATCCGTTTCATCAAGTTCACATTCCATTACATTTAATTTTTTTCATTGTATTCTATATCGTTTACCCATCGAATGTCATCCAGTTTATTATCTTTTTCTATCTTTTTTAAGGTGTCAAATTCATCTGTAATGCTTTGTATACAGCCTTCTTTAAAACGTAGCATGTATGCCCAACCGTTTTCTCTTCGATTTTTTCATCTTTATATTCCCTAGGTAAGCAGTGTTCACAATGTTTTTCAGCAAAACTGTATAGTTCTGTACGACTGACAATGACTCCCCAATATTTATCTTTTATCCGATATTTTTCAACGGATCCTTTCTTTAAATAAAAATTCGTTTCCCTTTGTATAAACGTTATATTCTAAGCTATTTTCTGAACCTTGGTAGGAGATAAATGTGTTCCAATTCTTTCGTAAACATGCTAATGGTTAATCGGCTAATGTTTTTATATCACATTCTATCGTAAATATATTAGAAAATTTATCATCCTTCTTACAATCATTTACAGAAACTGCTATAATATAACTTATACGAACAAGTTTAGAATTAAATAAAAGCAGAGGTGTAACATGAAGACGAAACATAGCATCGTACGAGAGTTTATAAAATCAAAAATACTGGATGGCACTTATATAGTAAATCAAAAAATCGGATCAGAAAGTGAATTAATGGAACAGTTTAGTGTTAGTCGTCACACCGTACGTCTTGCCATTGGTGATCTGGTAAATCAGGGGTGGCTTTATCGTAAACAAGGAGCAGGGACTTATTGTGCGGAAAGAAAAGAAACCGGCTCAGGTAACAATAATCAGAAAACCATTGCGATAATTACTACGTATATCTCAGATTATATTTTCCCATCCATCATTCGGGGAGCTGAATCCTATTTAAGTAAAAACGATTACCAGGTAAGTATTTACAGTACTGATAATAATCATGAAAGTGAGAAGCAAATTTTAGAGAAAATACTAACATATCATGTTGATGGAGTTATTATTGAACCAACAAAGAGTTCAATATCAAATCCAAATATTAACTATTATTTAAACCTGGAAAAGTCGAATATACCGTATATTATGATCAATGCTTATTATGATGAATTGGAACCGCTTAGCATCACGATTAATGATGAAAAAGGTGGATTTTTGCAAACAGAGCATCTTATTGAAGAGGGACATAAGAATATACTTGGCTTTTTTAAAACAGATGATTTACAGGGGACAAGGCGAATGAAAGGTTTTTTAAAGGCACATCGGGCTCATCAAGTAACAATTAACCCAAGTAATATCATCACATATCATACACAGGAAAAAATGAGCAAGCCACAGGAAGAATTAGAGAAAACCTTGTTACAATCAAAGGAAGAATGGCCAACTGCTATTGTTTGCTACAATGATGAGCTTGCCATGTTATTGTTACAAGTGCTGCGCAGGAAAAATGTTAATGTTCCAGAGGATATTTCGTTAATTGGATATGATGATTCTGTTTTATCCAGAGTATCTGAGGTAAAGTTAACTACGATTAAACATCCACAGAGTAAAATGGGCGAGGCTGCAGCTAAAATGATGTTGGATTTGCTTAATAGTAAAAACGTTTCCCAGTCAGCAAATAAAGCAATGGAATCAATAGTGTATGAGCCACAATTAGTAATTAGAAATTCAACAAAGGATCGCAAGTAATATGTAAAATATTAATTAAAAAATATGCAGGAGAGGTGAAAATGGACTTTCTTTCCCCATAGATGCAACGCTCTTTGAAAATAAAGGGAAACATTATATTGTATTGGCACAAAGAGTAGAAAATAATACCGTATCCAATCTTTATATTGCTGAAATGGAAACCCTCTGACAATTAAGTCAAAACAGATTGTACTCTCAACTCCGGATTTGTCATGGGAACAGAGGATATTATGTAAATGAAGGTGCTGTGGCTGTTTTGTCCAATTTAGGGCAAAGTTAGCCTATAAAACTTGTCCCCATCCAGAAGGGGCAAAATGGTAGGGATTATATCTTGCGTATTTAGCCGGTTGAATTTTTCATTGGCTTTCTTTTTTCAGGAAGGGTGGAATAAATGAAAATATCAGAAGAAATATATCAGTTAGCAGAAGAACTTGGTGTAAAGCAAAAAGTATTACCAGAGATCAAGGTTGAAAATGGTGTCTTGAAAGAGGTATTACCATATGTAGTTGGAAAAAGCTTTAAAACACTCACTTTGGTTGTGGATGATCATACCTATGAAGCAGCTGGAGGTCAATTAGAAAAACTGCTCATGCAAGGTGGCATTCAGGTCAATACTGTTTTCCTTCAGGCAAACAAGCATCAACAAGTCATTGCGGATGAAGCATCCATTGTTCAATTGTTAGTAGAAACCCCGACTAACACGAATGCTTTAATAGCCATTGGTACTGGTACGATCCACGATATTACACGTTTCTGTGGAAGTAAAATGAATATCCCTTTTATATCTGTGCCAACTGCAGCATCTGTGGATGGCTTTACATCAAAAGGAGCACCACTCATTCTCCGAGGCATGAAAAAAACAATCCAGACTGTATCACCTATTGCTGTATTTGCTGATATAGATATTTTAAAAGCCGCACCACAGGAAATGACAGCCGCTGGATTTGGAGATATTCTCGCTAAATATACCTCATTAGTGGATTGGAAGATTTCAGAACTGATAGGAGATGAACCATATTATTCGCTTGCTGCGAACATGACTAGAAAGTCTTTAGTAACATGTGTTGAAAATGTAGTAAAAATAGCAAATGCTGATGATGAAGGAATAACAATTCTTATTCACTCATTGATAGAATCAGGTTTAGTAATGCTGTTATTAGACTTTTCAAGACCAGCATCTGGTGCGGAACATCATTTATCCCATTATTGGGAAATGGATTTACTGCAAAAAGACGCGAAACAAATACTTCACGGAGCTAAAGTAGGAGTGGCAACTGCGATTATAGCTGATTTATATAAAGAAAAGTTAAAAGACATACCTATGGACGATGAGAAATATGGAAAGAAATTAGAGGAAAATTTGAGCTATATTATAGACATGATTGATAATATTCCGGACCCAGAAGAAATAAGAAGTCTTCTTAGAATGGTTGGTGGATCATCTACAGTTAAAGAATTAGGTGTAGAAGAGCAATTAGTTATTAAAAGCATTAATGAAGCATTTCAATTGCGAGATAGATGTACTGGTTTACTATTGTTGAACCATTTTAAAAATGAGAATTTGGTTTATCCTTTGTAAAATAATAATAAGTTGAAAGATATTATCAGCTCGACAATTTATGGAAACTCCATTTATTACCTTTTTGTGGCAATTACATGATTCTATGGGCTGATTATGTACCATTAAGGAATGCATCTTCCTCTTACATTTCAGGACATCTTCCAGTGTCTCTGGTTCAGATTGATTGGCTTCGTAAATTTACTAGAAATGGGAAAGAAAAGTGGGGCAACTTGTGTGACAGAGCCAAGTAACAGTGCAGATATTGAGATGAGTTTAGTCGTAAGTGTGTATGCATGGACTATCTCACTTCTCTCACTGTTATGACGGCTGAATAATTCGTAATCCAGCACTCTATCAAATCATTTTCTTTTAACAACCCCAAACTCACCGCAGCATTTATCTTCTCATCATCCGGCATTTTTACGATTTTTATAAGATCACTCATTTTCTATTCTCCCAATCTATTAACAGTCACTTCATCATTGAATTTCTCACTTCTGCGTATTTGTTTCTGGAGTTTGTAGCCTCCATTCGTAATTTCTCCTATTGTATTGCTACCCATTCCACTATTAAAATAAGTACGAAAAGGTTTCTTCAAATGATGCTTTTCCTGTTCAAACTTTTATCTTTCTATTTTAATCTCCGTATTTAAGTTCATGTCAACAGTTAGTAAATTACCATTGTTGATCATCCTTTTACCCTCCCCGAAAAACAGCTTGTTAATTAACCCATTTAACTCCACTAAGCCAAAAGGAAGATTACTACGATAGAAATATGCTATTATAGATAAGGCTTAAATGATGAAATTACACTGTATCTACTTGAAAAATGCAACATAGGAGATGACATACTTGGATCGATTTTTTAAAAAGAAATGGCTTGTGGTAGGGATTGCTTTATTTTGCTCCGTGCTATGGGGCAGTGCTTTTCCGGTATTAAAGGTAAGCTATGAGGAAATACAAATGGCGCAGGATGATACCATTGCAAAACTAGTATTTGCTGGCATGCGGTTTCTGTTAGCGGGGTTAATTATTTTGATCGGGTTATTCCTTTTTAATAGAAGACATCTGTTTGTAACGAAGAGACAATTCCTGTTTCTTATTATTCTAGGAATTATTCAAACAGGCTTACAGTACTACTTTTTCTATAATGGGCTTGCAAACGTGTCTGGGATGCAAGGGGCAATTTTATCTTCAAGTGGTATATTTATTACGGTAGTATTGGCCCATTTTTTCTATGCAAACGACCGGATGAATGCGAGAAAAACTTTTGGGTTAGCTGCTGGTTTTATTGGAATAATTGTCGCTAATTGGGGGCAGGAGCTGCAACTAAGTTTCCAGTTAACTGGTGAAGGATATATGATATTAGCTGCGCTGACCAGTGCCATCGCAACAATTATGGCAAAGGAATTGGCGGTTGGGATCCATCCATTTGCGATAACGGGGTGGCAGCTGACAATCGGGGCTGGGCTCATGCTGATTATTGGTGTGCCACAGCTAAGTGAGAATGCAATGACATTTACTCCACTGGGCTGGGGACTGTTTATTTATTCGGCACTACTATCAGCTGCTGCATTTGGCCTTTGGTATTCGCTATTGAAATTTAATAAGGCTGGTGAAATAACATTGTACAAATTTATTACACCGGTTTCGGGGGCGATATTGTCAGCGATGTTTATCCCTGGTGAAAAATTGAATTTGTTTATTTTTGGTGCATTGGTGCTGGTAGCGTTTGGAATCATTGCGGTTAATTATAAAGGAAGGATGAAAAAAATACCGGTACAGAAGGGGGAAAGTGATAACTAATAGTTTATTGAGTGTGGGCTGTTGGTGTGGGGGTTGATGGGTGAATCCGATCATTATAATAATGTCGGTCGTTGTATTTATTCTTCTTAACAGCTTGCTCGTTTATTGCAATAGCTGTACTAACACTGATCCGTTACGATTGTTGTCATCTAGGCAAAAAAGTAACCGCTGTATGTGGTTACTTCTTTTAAAACTTTGATAATTACCGTTGTAACTGTAGCACCTATGATTTTATTATTATAAAAAATGGTTCAATCAGATTTTGCGGGGAAGGTTGGATCAGTTGGTTTATTCGAAAGCGGTATAATGTGTATTTAAAGAAATAACCCTAATAATTTCCCCGTACTTTGTGAAAGATTATAAAAAATATACTTCACGTCACTTCCTTCACCGATATAGCTGAAGAATAACTCCTTACCCTGCATCCTTCTAAATCTACTTCGCGCAGCAGTCCTAAATCAACCGCTGCATTTATTTTCACATCATCTGGCTTTTTCACGACTGTAATAAGATCATTCAGTTTCAATTCTTCCAATCTACTAACCGTCACTTCATCATTGAATTTTTCGCTTTTACGTATCTGCCTCTGTAGTTTATAACCCCCATTGATGATTTCTCCCTTCGTGTTGACACCCACTTGATTATCAAAATAAGCATGAAATAGCTTTTTCAGATGGTTCATTTCCTGTTCAATTTCTTTTTTCTTTTTATGAAGCTCATAGTATCTGTTTAGCATTTCACCGGTTAGTAATGAGTCGTTGCTGACCATCCAATTCCCTCCTTGTAAAAGGCTTGTTATTGAATCATATTTAAAAGTGAGAGAGTTTATTACAGGTAAATGGGTTCTTGTCCAAATTATTTAAGTAAATGTGGGAAAAATTGCCTAGTTTTATATAAACAAGTAGGGAGGTATAGAGTTTCCCACCTTATTAGGAAGCTTTTGAGATAAAGAAATCGGATATTTCACTGATTTCTACCAATCTGACCTATGGCTCTTGCTTCTAAGTAGATACGCCATTATTTTTTAATTAACTTAATTTACTATGTTATAATAATAGTAAAAACGGAGGTTCACCCATGCAGCGTGGTACATTTCAATTAATGAAATCAGTGAATAAATCAATCATTTTAAATAAAATCCGAACGTCAGAACCAATTTCCAGAGCACAAATTGCAAAAGAAACAAAACTTACCCCGCCAACGGTGAGCAGTCTTGTGAAGGAATTGATCGAGCAGGGGGTAGTGAAAGAGAGTGATCTTGGTGTTTCCAAGGGTGGCAGAAAACCAACGATGCTGCTGATCAATCGTACTGCCTTTTACGTAATTGGCGTAGATGCTGGGCCAGAAACGGTTGCGTGTGTTCTCACGGATTTATCCGGGGAGATCATCGAGCGAGCTGAAAGCAAGTTAATCAATCCGATAACGAACGATCAGTTTATCACTGTTTTAAAGGAAAACGTACATCGTATTTTACAAACGTCAAAACTGCATTCGGACAAAATTCTTGGGATTGGGGTGGCGATGCATGGGGTTGTAGATGTGGAAACAGGTACCTCGCTTGTAGCTCCAAATCTGAACTTGAGAAATATTCCTATTAAGCAAGTGCTTGAGGAGGAATTTAACTTAATTGTTAAGGTTGAAAATGATGCCAGAGCAATGGCGCTAGGTGAATCATGGTTTGGTGGACATGACGATGTAGATAGTATGGTGGCTGTCAATATTGGGCGGGGGGTTGGATCGGGGGTTGTTATAAATAAAAAGTTGTACCATGGTGCACAGGATATTGCTGGCGAAATTGGTCATATGACAATTGATATCAATGGTGAGGTTTGTGAATGTGGCAATCGTGGTTGCTTGCAAACCTTTGCGAGTGGGGCGGCTATTGCTGAGCGGGCAAGTAAAAAGATAGGGGGCATCTCCGCAACACGAACTGGTGAAGAAGTATACAAGCTGGCTGAAGCTGGCAATGAATCCTATATGAACATACTTGAAGAGACGGGAATGATCATCGGCATTGGTTTAACAAATTTGATTCATCTGCTTAACCCAAGGAAGATCGTTCTAGGTGGCGGGGTGATGAAGAGTGAAAAATTCATCCTGCCAAAAATCAAACAAACGATTGATCAACGTGTACTGACACCAGAGGCCAGGGAAACAGTAGTAACCGTTTCAAAGCTTGGTGGGGATGCAACGTTGCTCGGTGCAGTGTCACTGTTATTGGTGGAGTTGTTTGATCCGGTTTAAAAATAATTTAAAAAGAGGATAGTCCCTCGTTGCATAAAGGTGTTGGGGACTGTCCTCTTTATTCATCATTTCCCGGGAAATATCGGCAACATTCTTGTTATATTTCCACTCCAAATGAAAATATTGTCTGTTTCTTATACTGGTTTCCCGCTTGTAAAATCACACTTGGAAAGCCTGTATGATGCAATGATGCTGGTGAGCTTTGCGTTTCAAAGCAAACACCCAGGTATTTTTTTGAATAACCTTCTTTCAATTCCATTCTATCTTCCAATGTGCCGGAAGTATACATCACCATTCCAGGTTGATCTGTTTTAATGGTAAGTGTGCGCCCGGAAGTAGCATCACTAACAGCAACAGCATTCTCCTTCTCACCAGCAAAAATAAAATAATGATCATACCCATTGCCAGCAACTTTATTTTGTTCGGAGTCATCTTTGAATCCATCACTCAGCGGTCGACCATCACGAAAGTCAAAGGAAGTACCAGCAACATTCTTCAATTTTTCAGTCGGAATAAGCTCCTCATCAAGTTCGACAAATTGTTCACTATCCAATGTTACATGATGCTGATCAATTGTGTTTTTTAAATCGCCATTTAAATTAAAATAAGTATGATTCGTTAAAGTCAATGGAGTTGTCTGATCACTGGTTGCCGAGTAATCAATTATAAATTGGTTATTATTATTCAGTGTGTAGGTGACGGCAACATTCACATTGCCAGGATATCCACCTTCGCCATCTGGACTTTTGTGAGTCAGCTTTAATCCAACTGTGTCATCGGTTTGAAATGGTTCTACATTCCATATGACCTGATGGAATCCGGTTGATCCTCCATGAAGATGATTATTTCCATCGTTTTTTTCTAATGTGTATGTTTGCCCATCAATTGTGAATGAGCCTCCCTGAATTCTTCCAGCAACCCGGCCGATTAAAGCACCGAAATAATTTGGATTAGCTTCATAGTCTGCAAAATTTTTAAAACCAATCACAATGTTTTCCATCTTCTCGTTTCGATCGGGGATGCGCATTTCTGTAATGATTCCACCATAATTCAGTATTTTGATCGTCATGCCATGGTTATTTACCAAAGTGAATTCTGTCCATTTTCCTAAGATATCTGTTGTTTCTATTTGCATTGATTTTGCCACCTACTTATTTAATGTATCGATAAATCGTTCAAATGCTTGCTGTTCTTTGAAGACACCGGCATCTTCTAGTACTCTGGCAAATTTTCGGCCAAGTTCTTTTTCTAAAATTTCATCTGCCAGCTTGGCATCGCTAAGCTTCCCATATTTATGATTGATTTGCTCTGCCCATTCCTGGTGATATGCTGCCACTCGACTGGATTGACCAAGTAAAAAGTGCTTAATTTCTGCTAGTTCATCCTTCAATCTAGCTGGCAAAACAGCGAGTCCCATCACTTCAATTAGGCCGATATTTTCCTTTTTTATATGATGTACATCGGCATGTGGGTGAAAAATACCGAGTGGATGTTCCACGGATGTACGGTTATTTCGTAATACAAGATCAAGCTCATACATGCCATTCTGGATCCGGGCAATTGGTGTGATCGTATTGTGTGGTGTATCGCCAGTATAGGCTTTGATATCGGCAAGTTCATCCGAATAATTTCGCCATGTTTGCAAAATATGATCGGCTGCCTCAAGCAGGGAATCCTTGTGGGAACTAATCAGTCGGATGACGGATAATGGCCATTTCAAGATCGAAGCGGAAACCCCAGCAAACTGTTCCAATCTAAAATCAAAAGCACTCGCTGCATTCGTCATGGCAAACTCATAGCGCCCTGCTTGATAATGGTCATGACTCAAAATGGAACCGCCAACGATTGGCAGATCTGCATTGGATCCAATAAAATAATGTGGGAATTTTTCGGTAAACGTTAATAATTGATCAAACGTTTGTTTACTTATTTTCATATCCCGATGTTCTTCTGAGAGCAGGATGCTGTGTTCGTTATAATAGACGTATGGTGAATATTGCAGGTACCAGTTTTCATCTAATAGCGGGATGCGTATTACCCGGTGATTCGCACGTGCCGGGTGCCCGGTTCGACCGGTATATCCTTCATTCTCCACGCATAATAGACATTTCGGGTAATTCAGCTGTTGTTTCATTTCCCGTTCCCGCTTAATTTGCTCTGGATCCTTTTCCGGTTTGGACAGATTTATCGTAATATCCAGTTTACCGTATGCAGTGTCTGCTTTGAAATGGATGTTTTTTTCAATCCGATTCAGCTGAATGTAGTTGCTGTTTTTGCTTAGGTTATAGAAATAATCGGTCGCCGCTTTGGGTGATGATTCATATTTTTGATTGAACATAGCATTAACAACAGATGGGCGAGCAACAAAGCAGTTCATTATGTTTGCCGTGAGCATTTCTTTTTCATCGAAAACGTCCTCGATTACTTCCTGTTCAAGCGCATAGTCGATTATTTTTTCCAGAATGTCAGGAATTGGTTCCTCTGTTGTTGGATCAGGATTTTCTGGAAAAGCGTCCAAATTTAATAGATTCATGACCTGGTTGCGCACATAAATCTGATCTGCCTGGTCGATTAATTTCACTTCAATTGCTTGTTGAATAAGTCCGGATATATGCTGATAGATCATGATTTTTTCACATCCTTCCCGTAACCATCGGGATGGGATAGATGCCAATTCCATGCATCCTGAATAATCTGTTTGATGGAGGTGCGGGTTGGATTCCAGCCGAGAATATGTTTGGCTTTATCGGAGCTGGCGATCAATGTACTCGGATCCCCTGCACGCCGCTCGCCGGATTTTGCCGGAATTTCCATGCCAGTCACCTCGCGTGCAGTTTCAATCATTTCTTTCACGGAAAAGCCTTGATTGCTTCCAAGGTTGAAAATATCACTTTTGCCGCCATTTTTCAGGTAATCGAGTGCAAGGAGATGGGCCTGGATTAGATCCTCCACATGAACATAGTCGCGGATACAAGTGCCATCAGGCGTGTCATAATCCTCACCGAAAATCGTGATATGGTCGCGCTGGCCAAGTGCTGCCTGTAAAATGATTGGAACGAGATGTGTTTCTGGACGATGATCCTCGCCGATTCTTGAGGTTCCCCGTGCACCTGCCACATTAAAATAACGTAAGGACACGTACTTCATGCCATGTGCCTGCTCGGTCCATTTCATCAATTTTTCCATGATCAGCTTGGTTTCCCCATAGGTGCTGGTTGGATTTGTTGGCATGGCTTCTGTGATCGGTACAGCCTCAGGTTCTCCATAGGTTGCGGCAGAGGAAGAGAAGACAATATGTTTCACATCTTGCTCGATCATAACTTTTAACAGTATCTGTGTGCCGTAGACATTGTTGTCAAAATACTTGAGCGGTTTTTCCATTGATTCACCAACAAGTGAGTTTGCTGCAAAATGGATGACAGCTTCAATCGATTCATTTTCAAATACTTTTTGTAAAAATATTATGTCACGAATGTCCCCTTGGTAAAATGTTGCATCAGGATGAATAGCTTCTTTATGACCTGTTTCCAGATTATCAATGACAACGACATGTTCCCCTCGATCAATGAGCTGATATACTGCATGGGATCCAATGTAGCCTGCTCCACCTAAAATTAATATACTCATTTCAACACCCCTTCCGTAATTTCCTTTGCACCATCACTTATTGCTGCGGTGTAAAAGCTTGGCTTGTAGCCGATTTTATCCTTATAAATCCTGTTAACATTATACTGAAAGGAATCAACTTTGTCCTTCTCCACAATCGCTATCGCACACCCGCCAAATCCAGCACCTGTCATACGGGCTCCAATCACACCAGCTTGTTCCCATGCGGCCTGCACAAGTGTGTCGAGTTCGGTTCCGGTAACTTCATAATCATGCTGAAGGGAGAGGTGCGATTGATTCATTAATTTTCCAAATGCATCAAGGTCATCCTGTTGTAATTTTTCCAGTGCTTCTACTGTACGGGCATTTTCGTAGACCACATGTTTTGCACGTTTGCGGTTGATTTCATCTTTAATCAAATGCTTATGTCTTTCAAAAATTTCTATTGTTAAATCTCCTAAGCTGCTAATTGTGAGTTTTGTCTGCAAATCAGCAAGTGCTTGTTCACATTGGGATCGACGTTCATTATACTTTGATCCTGCCAATGTCCGCTGTTTATTCGTATGGATGATCATAATCACATGATTTTCCAATGAAATCGGTGCATAGTTATACGCCAGTGTTTGACAGTTTAATAGAATCCCGTGATCTTTCTTGCCCATACCAACGGCAAACTGATCCATAATTCCGCTGTTGACGCCAATATATTCATTTTCCACCTTTTGGCCGATTTTTACCAGCTCGATACGCTCCATTTTTAAATCGAATAGACTTTCCAAAAGAACCCCACTGGCCATCTCAATCGAAGCGGACGAGGAGAGACCGGACCGGTTTGGAATGTTGCCATAGAATAGTATGTCTGCACCTGTTTCAATAGAATGGCCGGCAGCTTTGATCGATTGGATCATTCCTTTAGGATAGTTCGCCCAGTCGTGAGCTTCATTATAGGATAAATCAGCAAGGTCGCACTCGATCATACCGATTTCTGGAAAATTTACCGAGTAAAACCGAAGCTTCTGATCACTGCGTTTCAGTCCAAGAGCGTAGGTTCCGAATGAAATGGATGCCGGAAAGACATGTCCTCCGTTGTAGTCAGTGTGCTCGCCGATCAGGTTGATGCGACCAGGGGCGAAGAAAGTCCTTGGCTTTTTATCTGTGTTGAAAAGGCTTTGGAATTCCTTTATTAGATTTGGTGTCAAATAAAAACCTCCTGAAAATAACGTAATAAATAATTAATTAATTTAATTAACTTAAGTTTACTATGATTTTCAAGAATGTTCAATGGGGTCATTCAAATTATACGAAACTTTTTGGATGATATAATGTAATGATGAAACGTGCATCTAGAAAAGAATGATGGAGCTTTTGCACATTTACGATTTGTACTATCTGCATCATTTTCCAGGGATTAGTATCCTGTAAACATAATTACAGTCACATTAGATCCGCATCGTTTTATGCGTCAGATCCATGATGGATGTGAAGAGATTGAGTAGGACGATTAGAAATAAATGAAAATAATTAAGTTTACTCTAGTTGTAGTTCGGAAAGTTTTTCGCATCAGAAAAAGGATTTATACATGGTAAGCTAGAATAGAAGAATAAGGAGGTTATTTAGATGACAAAAATTAAGTGGGGTATAATAAGTACAGCTGGGATTGCGCAAAAAGAGCTAATACCAGCATTTCTAAGAGCTTCAAATGCGGAGGTAACAGCAATTGCGACTGAGAGTGGGATTGAAAAGGCAAAGGCTGTTGCTGAAAGGTTTCAGATTGCAAAAGCCTACGACAGCTATGAAAAATTACTGGATGATCCAGCTATTGATGCTGTTTATATTCCATTACCAAACCATTTACATAAAAAATGGGTGATAAAGGCAGCGGAAAAAGGTAAGCATATTTTATGTGAAAAACCTGCAGCACTTAATGCAGAAGAGGTACTGGAAATGAAAGAGGCTTGTGAAAAAAATGAAGTGATTTTTATGGAAGCATTTATGTATCACTTTCACCCACAGCATGAGCGAGTGAAACAAATAATCGATGCTGGTGAAATTGGGGATGTTAACTATATGCGGGCGGCATTTTCCTTTAATCTGAATGGTAATAGCGATAATAATATCCGGCTTAACGATCAAAAAGGTGGGGGCAGCATATATGATATTGGTTGTTATGCGATCCATTCTTTAAGAAATATTCTTAGCTCGGAGCCGACTGCTGTACATGTGCATGCAACGATTGATTCGAAGTTTCATGTAGATACAGATGCTGTTGCTTATTTAACGTTTCCTAAAGGTGTCAGAGCATCGTTTGATGTAAGCTTTGGACTTGTAAAGCGGAGTGAATATGAGGTGGTTGGAACAGAGGGGAGAATTAGAGTTCCACGTGCATATCGTCCAGACTGGAATGGTGGCGATGGGTTAATTATCGTGGAAAAACCTGGTATCAGCCATACAGAAACAGTAAATGGGGACCAATATCGCAATCAGGTCGAACATATTTCACAGGCTATTTTGGATGGGAATTATGTGTTGGCTCATAATTTTGATAATACGTTAAATAATATGCGTGTCGTGGATGCATGTTATAAGTCGATTGAAATGGATGGACGAGTCGAATTAAAATAAAGGAAGCCCCAGGTTGTGTAATCACACCTGGGGCTTCCTTTTTTTAATGAATCGAATAATGATGTTGCCTTTTTTTATTGTTATCTATCCATCTGTATGCTAAAAAATCAACTATATATATTGTGGGAGGCTTTGGTGGTGGTGTGGATTGTAATTTCATAAAACAGGTTTGGGCTATTTGGGTATAATTGAAAGATTTCTTGGTAAAGTTGAGAGAACTCAGCAGAAAGTTGAGAGATCCAGCGAAAAGTTGAGAGAACTCAGTAGAAAGTTGAGAGAACTCAGCAGAAAGTTGAGAGATCCAGCGAAAAGTTGAGAGAACTCAGTAGAAAGTTGAGAGATAAACCCGAAAATGCTGTTGTCTCTCAACTTTCGCATAACGTCTCTCAACTTTCGCATAACGTCTCTCAACTTTCGCATAACGTCTCTCAACTTTCGCATAATGTCTCTCAACTTTCGCATAACGTCTCTCAACTTTCGCATAACGTCTCTCAACTTTCGCATAATGTCTCTCAACTTGCCCTAAATGTCTCTCAACTAAAGCAGGTTATCTCTCGACTTTCCCGAAACATTTCTCAACCCATCACCCATCATCCCCCGCCACCCCGCAAGACAGTTACACCATAACCAATCAAACTCGGCGCACCTTCCACCCAACCTATCAAACCCAATCTTTTCATGATAAAATAAATAAAAACGTTTACAAGCAGGTGATCGTATATGACGAAAAACACAAAACTATTACTTTATACCATAACCGGTCTCATTTTCCTGTTAAGTTTTATCGGAATGCTCATCTATGGTTACAAAACCTTTTATATTGAATCAACAAACACGAAGACACAGAAGTATACCTATCATTTTGCTTTAATTGCTGAGGAGACGGAGAATGATTATTGGCGGCTGATTGAGGAAGGCGCGAAAGAGGCAGCGCGTGAAAATGATATTTATTTAGAATATGTGGCACCGAAGAAGGCGGATAATTCTCAGCTTTTGCGGCTGTTTGATCGGATGATTTCGGCGAAGGTAGATGGGATTATTATCCAGGGTGTGGAAGGGAAGCGATTTGTGGATCTTATTCATAAGGCGGTGGAACGCAGTATTCCTGTTGTTACCATTGATACAGATGTGAAAAGCAGTGAGCGGAAGGCATATGTGGGGACAGATAACTTTTATGCGGGACAGTTGGCTGCGAAGGCAATTATTAAAAATACAACGGGAGAGCAATATGTTGGAGTGGTGACAGGAAGGTTTGATGCAATTAATCAGCAGGAGCGGTTGGCTGGCTTTAAACAGGAGATACAGTCGGAGCCGCGTATTCAGATTGTTGATGTGAAGGAATCGGATATTACGGAAATTGGTGCAACGCAGGCTACCTATTCCCTGCTTAAAGAACATTCAAAGCTTACAGCATTAGTAGGAACAAGCGCGCTTGATGGGATTGGCATGGTGGAAGGACTGCAGGAAATTGCTCTGAATAAAGATATATATATGGTTGCTTTTGATGTGCTGCCGGAAACGTTAGAGTTAATTAGGAAAAATAAAATTGATGTGACGATCGCGCAATACCCTAAGGAGATGGGATTTCAGTCTGTGGAAGTCATGATGGGGCTGCAAGGGAAGGATCTACTAAACAATCAGATTTTCACGGAAACCAAAATTATTGAGAGGCAGGATCTAAAGCTGCCTGATGGTGTTTTACAATGAAGATAAAGACAATTCGCGGGAAATTACTTGTTTATTTTTTAGTATTTGTTATTTTATTTCAGGTGACTTCCATCTCTATTTTTGTTAGTTCAACTGAATTGACGAAAAGTTATCATGATAGCTTCGAGCGGTTTTTACTATTGAATTCCATTTCGCAAAAGTCCGAAGCATTATATACGGAAACAAAAATAGTTGTGACGGAACCGAATGTGGATAACGAGAAGGATTACTTTGAGGCGAAGCGGCAGTTAACTAGTGATAAGAATCAGCTGAAGCTATCATATGGTGATCTGAATAAAATTGAAATAAAGAACTATGTAAATTTGATTGAAACATTTATCCATGAAAGTGAGCTAACAGTGGGGTTTGTTTTAAGGGATGATATTGAGCTTTATACCGCTCATCTGGAGGAAGCAAGAACTGCATCTGATTATATACAAGCATCTGCCCTCGAAATAATCGACGTGGAATTAACGGATTATCAGACTTTTTATCAGGATTTGCAAGAGAGAAATGAAAACTTCTTGTTATTTACAGTTTTTTTATTTGTGACAACCATTATGCTGGCCATCTTTTTTGCGCTTTGGTTCTCAAGGGGGATTACAAGGCCAATCAACCAATTGGCCCATGCAGCAAAAGAAGTTTCTGAAGGTGATTTACTTGGTGAATCTGTAACGATTCAGTCTAATGATGAGTTAAAATTACTTGGGGATGCATTTAATAATATGCGCTCCGACATACATCAGCTGGTTGAGGAGATAAAGGATCAATCGGAGCTTGACCGTCTTTTAAAAGAAATGGAATTAAAGCATTTGCAGAATCAGATTAACCCACATTTTCTATTTAATACACTAAATACACTATCCAAAATGGCTTATTTGGAGGATGCGAAATCAACTTCCCGGCTGATAGATTCCGTTGCAACACTGCTTAGGCATAGCTTGGGACCAATAGATAAGCGGGTATCACTTAAAGATGAAGTGGCTGTTGTTCAGGATTATTTTCACATTCAAAAGGTGAGATTTTCGGAACGGGTTCAGTTTAAACTAGAAATGGATGAAAGCTGTCTGAACATAGAGATTCCACGTCTTACATTGCAGCCATTGGTCGAAAATGCCTTTATCCATGGTATTGAGGGGAATGAAGAGGGTGGAATCATCAGCCTGAAAGTCTATCAAACTACTGGACTTATAAATGTGGAGGTTAGGGATGATGGGGTTGGGATGACTCCGGATAAAATAAATCATTTGCTATCCATGACCAATTTAAAGAAGGATCATGTAGGGCATTCTACCGGGATTGGCTTGACCAATGTAATCCGACGTCTGCAGCTCTATTATCAGGTTAATGATGTGATAGAGATTGAATCAGAGCTTGGAAAAGGCACGATCATCCGCTTGAAATTGCCTGTAGGGGGAGAGAATGATGCGAATTTTAATAGCTGAAGATGAATTGCTGGAAAGAAAAGCAATGAAAAAATTCATCGATGATAATTTTACCAATATGATTGTAATTGGTGAGGCAGTCAATGGGAGAATGGCGATTGAATTAGCCGGAGAGCTGAAGCCTGATATTATTTTGATGGATATTAAAATGCCTGGAATAAATGGGTTGGAAGCAATTGAAACCATTAACGAAAAGTATCCTGAGATAAAATTTATTTTAGTTTCCGCTTATGATTCCTTTCATTATGCGAAGGAAGCAATGCGATTTGGAATTAAGGATTATCTTTTAAAACCTGGAAGGAAAGAGGAAATTGTTAAAACATTACTACGGGTGGCAAAGGAAATCGAAAGCGAACGTGCAAATAAACAGAAATCGTTGGAGCTTTTGAAGGAGCGATTGATGACAAAGGTGATGCATATTCCACTCTCTGAGGATGCCTTTGCATTACAGAAAGAAGTATTTCCCAAGCTGAAGTACGGTTGTTTCTTTGTGCTGACAGCAAATCAAGCCGATGATTTTGGTGATGTGAAGGAAGCGGTTAAAGAACATACGAATTATCCTTTTGTTTTTCGGCAAATCGAGGGAAATGGTGTTCTATTGATGTTTTCAGCAAGTCCGATCGAAAAGGCTGATCTGCTTATTTTTGCGCGAAAGCTATCGTTGGAGCTTGGAGAAGCTGTGTTTATTGGTGCTGGTTACCCTGTTTCGTCCCTGGAAAAACTATCCAAATCCTATCATGACGCATATACGGCCTCCATACAGTTGGCCCGGGAAGGCAAAAGTAATTATGGATTTGTGCAAGCGGTGTCCGAAAATAAGCAAGATAAAATCGGATTAATTGCCCTTCAAGTGAAAAAAGGGCATGTCGATGATGCGATGATGCATTTTAAGAAGTATCCTTTATCTGAACGGGAAAGAGAAGATTTATACATCATGATAAAAAATAGTCTGGATACGCGTAATATCCCGATGCCAGGAAATTCTTTCTCTTCGTTAAGAACAGATCAGGACTGGCTTTCATTTCTACAGCTCTGCTGCATGAGAATCAATGCATATTATCAGTCGAACAGCTATATTGAAAAGGCGAAGCAATATATCAATGATCATTATAACGAAGCAATAACATTGGAGGATGTTGCTGAATATATAGGTTTGAGTCCAAATTACTTCTCGAATCTATTTAAACTGGAATTTGGAGTGACATTCATTGATTTTCTAACGAAGGCTCGTTTGGAAAAGGCGAAGGAATTAATCGAGGGTCAATCTCATTCCTTAAAAGAAATCAGTTTTATGGTGGGGTATAAGGATCCGAACTATTTCAGCAGGGTTTTTAAAAAATATTATCACGAGTCCCCAAAGCAATTTCAGAAGGACATCTTAAAAAAATGAAGAAAACCGTAAAAAAGTACAGAAAATGAACGGCTTGAAATACTCGAATTTATTTATAATTAGCTTTGAAAGCGTTATCAAATGAAAAATAAGGGGGATTCAGTTGTGAAGAAATTATATGCATTTTTATTATTTGCATCACTTGTTCTTGTACTGGCGGCGTGCGGTTCGGATTCGTCAGACGGTGATGCAGAGACGGGTGATTCCGATGTGAGCGAGGGCGGTACATCGGGAGAGGTTGAGATCTTCAGCTGGTGGACAGGTGCCGGGGAAGAAGATGGGTTGTTAGCATTAATTGATTTATTTGAAGAAGAACATCCAGATATTACAGTTGAAAATGCAGCAGTTGCTGGTGGTGCCGGAACAAATGCAAAAGCAGTTCTGGCAACAAGAATGCAAGGGAATGATCCACCTTCCACATTCCAGGTGCATGGTGGGGAAGAATTGAATAAAAGCTGGGTAGCAGCAGATAAAATGGAGCCACTGAATGACTTATATGAAGAAAATGACTGGATGGATAAATTTCCGGAAGAATTAATTGAGCTTGTAAGTAATGATGGCAATATTTATTCCGTACCTGTAAATATTCACCGTGGAAACGTTATTTTCTACAATATGAAGGTATTTGAAGACAATGGAATTGAAGTACCTACAACGTTTGAGGAGTTTTTCGCAGCGGCAGATAAATTACAGGAAGCTGGAATTACCCCACTTGCAATGGGTGATAAAGAATCATGGACTGCCACACAAATTTTTGAGAACGTGCTTTTAGGTGTGCTTGGTCCAGATGATTATAACAAGCTTTTCGCTGGTGAAATTGGCTTTGATGATGAACGTGTAGTGGAAGCCGCTGAGGTTTTTGGAAAAATGCTTGATTATGTGAATGAGGACCATGCATCCCGTAACTGGCAGGATTCCGGACAGCTTGTCGCAAATGGCGAAGCAGCAATGCTGAACATGGGTGACTGGGCGAAGGGATATTTTGCAAATGATTTGGATCTGACGACAAATGAAGACTTTGGATATTTTGCATTCCCGGAAACAGATGGCAATTTCGCAGTAATTACTGATACATTTGGATTGCCTAAAGGCGTGGAGAATGTCGATGATGTTAAAAAATTCCTGACAGTTCTTGGTTCAGTGGAAGGACAGGATACATTTAATACATTAAAAGGTTCAATTCCTGCACGTGTCGATGCAGATCCGGAAAAATATGATGACTATGGAAAAGATACAATAGAAGATTTCAAGAATTCGAGATTGGTTCCGAGTCTTGCGCATGGATCCGCAGCATCTGAAGGATTTTTAACAAAGGCAAATCAAGCTGTTAATATTTTTGTTACACAAAGAGATGTGGATAATTTGATACAGGCATTGCAAAATGCTGCACCTGAAATGTAAAGGATACTTAAAATGATGAGGTCGCCACTTGGTTAGGTGGCCTCTTCTTCATACAGGCTTTTTTGGCATAGATTGGGACTGCGCACTGCTCGTCCCACCGAAGTGACTTGGGACTGCACCATGGGTTCGTCCCATCGAAGTGACTTGTTGTTATCTGCTCCGTAGTCGATAGAAAAGACGACGTAATTACTGTTTGCTATAAGTATTTGCTATAATCGCCGTTCGGGATCGCTGCGGGCGGATGCGAACCTTAGGGCACGGCCTCAGCCTCCTCGAGAAACCCACTCTGCGGGGTCTTCGGACACGTGCTATTCCCGCAGGAGTCACCGCCCTTCGCTCACCCGAACTGGTGAGGTGGTTTCTATATTTCGTTTATTGATTATTAATTCAGTTCATCTGCAGTAACCAGTATACCAGCGGAGGAAATACACGTAGACTCCTGTGGGAGGAAAGGCATAGGTGAGACCCCTAAAGACGAGTAGCACGAGGAGGCTCACCAGCCGCCCACGGAAAGCGTAGTGTATTTCCGTAGCGCTGAATTAGCACTCATCTTCTAAAGAGTGGGAGGAAGTCACACTAAAGTTACGTCATCTTTTATAGAAACTGTGAAATTTAAAAAAGCAATAAAGTTTACGAAAAGAGCCTTATATACAGAGAAATCTCAAATGGAGGAGGAGTTATATGGCGAAAGAATTACAAATAAAAAATAAAAAAAGAATTTCCAAGGATCATTGGACAGCAATCGCATTTTTGATTCCGTCATTTTTGTTAATTCTTGTTTTTGTTTATGGATTTATTGGCTGGACCGGATATGTTTCTTTAAGTAATTATAATTCACTTATTCCTGATTTTTCCTTTGCAGGTTTGAAAAACTACATATATCTATTCAATGATTTTCGTTTCCAGGCAGATTTACGTAACACACTTTTCTTTACGATATTATTTATTGGTCTGGTAATTGTAATTGGGATGGGTCTAGCTATATTGCTGGATCAGAAGCTGAAGGGAGAATCGATTTTCCGGAATATTTTCCTCTTCCCGATGGCGCTATCCTTTATCGTGACAGGAGTTGTTTGGCAATGGTTGTTAAACCCTTCGACTGGATTCAACCAGTTTTTAAGTGTGTTTGGGATTCAGCCGAAATGGTATACAGATACTACCATTCTTGCTGGATTTGAATGGGGAAGTATTGAATTTGGTTTGCCAGTAGCAATTATTGCTGTTGTCATTGCTGCCGTATGGCAAATGACCGGTTTTTCGCTTGCTATGTATTTAGCAGGACTGCGCGGCATCCCAGATGAACTACGGGAAGCAGCACGGATGGATGGTGCAAGCGAATTTCAAGTGTACCGGAAAGTTGTACTTCCAATGCTGCTGCCGATTACAATGAGTGTTATCATCATTATGGCACATATTTCTTTGAAAATATTTGATCTTATTTATGCGATGACAGGCTCCGGTGCGAATTTCGTTACGGATGTGCCAGGGGTTTATATGTTTGAAACAACCTTCCGAGGAAATTATTATGCAAATGGTGCGGCGATCGCAATTATTATGTTACTTCTTGTTGCCGTATTTATCGTTCCATATTTATGGAATAGCAGAAAGGGTGATCAGTAATGGCTTCATCATTCAGTATCGGAAAATTCATCAAATATTTTATCCTGGTATTCTTTGCTTGTCTATTTTTGATGCCAATTTACGTCATTATTGTAACGAGCTTAAAACCGCTTGATGAAGTATCACTCGCAAACATGTGGGCATTGCCGACTGCAATTGACTTCAGTTCCTATGCAGAAGCCTTTTCAAATTTGGCTCCGAACTTCATGAACAGTATTTACTTGGTAATTCCAGCCACAATACTCTCCGCACTACTTGGTGCAATGAATGGCTATGTATTGTCGAAGTGGAAATTTAAAGGTGCAAATACAATATTTACCATTATTTTATTCGGGATGTTTATCCCATATCAAAGTATCCTAATTCCATTAATTCAGTTTCTACGCACGATCGATCTATATAATACAATCCCAGGATTAATTCTCGTGCACGTCGTTTACGGCCTGCCGATCACAACCCTGATGTTTCGTAACTTCTATGCAAACATCCCTGATTCAATGATCGAATCAGCTAAAATTGATGGTGCAAACTTTCTTGGGATTTTCAGGCATATTATTATTCCACTGTCCATCACCGGCTTTGTTGTTGTAGCAATCTGGCAGTTTACGAACATCTGGAATGAATTCCTATTTGCTGTCACGATCACCACATCAGATCAGCAGCCAGTGATGGTAGCCCTGCAGAATTTATCAGGAAGTCAGATTGTACAATGGAATGTGCAAATGGCTGGCGCACTGCTCGCAGCACTGCCAACATTGCTTGTATATATATTTTTAGGAAAGTATTTTGTAAGAGGTCTGTTAGCTGGATCTGTGAAGGGGTAGTGAGTTAGCTGTTGAATTGACGTGCGATCTGAGGTGTGGGTTTGGCTGAGCTAGACTCTAGGCTAAAAAGTTGGGAGAGTGGGGTGGAGTTGAGAGAAAATGGTTGGAAGTTGAGAGATACTGGTGGAAATCGATGTTTTCTCTCAACTTTGCGCGAACGTCTCTCAACTTCGGCATAATGTCTCTCAACTTTGCGAGGATGTCTCTCAACTTCGGAGTAAAGTTTCTCCACTTTGGCATAAATTCTCTCAACTTTCACGATGCAATTGCGGCTTTATAATAACTTCATCATATATTTACTGGATTAAATGTAAAAATGGTTGGGCTGTTTTGTGCCCGACCATTTCTTTTTATAATACTATTTTTATTTAATAGAAAGATAGATGGATTAATTGGAAAGTGATTAATTTAATTCTTTTAACAGCCCCCTATGTTAGGATAGATGTCGCATGATACTTTAGTATATACTAAGTAAATATGCGGAGGTTAAA
>NZ_BAAKSZ010000026.1:0-42532 GCF_059698015.1 Oceanobacillus sp. NCCP-135
TTCAAAGGGTAAAGTTACCGTGTGGATTCGAACCACCTAGATTGTGCAACAGTGGGGCACGCCAAAAAATCCCCGGCCTTAGATGCCAGGGATAAGTTGTATATCAATTTACCTGTTTGATTCAAGCACTTGCTGAAGCATCGAATTAATCAGATGTTTCTTCATTCGTACGGTCATCTTCTGTATCTTGACTTGGGTTTTCTTCTTGACTTTCATCTGTTTCGTCTACGGAGCTTTCTTCTTCACTGCCTTCATCAGTCGATTCCTCGACAGCTTCAGATCCTTCACTCGCTTCTTCTTCAGACTGCTCATCTGTAAGACTATCTAATTTACTTACAGATTGATTGAAGAATTCTTCAGGGTTAACCTCTTTACCATCTTTGTCCAATTGGAAATAAACATGTGTTCCACTATCTTTGCCGAAGATATTTTTTCCAGCTGTACCAATCTTTTCACCCTGCATGACTTTTGCTCCAGCTTCAACAAGGACTTCACCAAGGCTTGCGTAATAGGTGGTTACATCATTTTCATGTGACATAATTACCACATTGCCTAAGAGCGGATCCTCTTTAACCTCTGTGACCGTTCCACTTAATGATGAAACAACATCAAAGGCTTCGCCATCTGCTGCTGCAATATCTACACCTGTACTTTGGTAATAGCGGTTGTTATGAAAAACCAATGCATTTTCTTTATCCTCTTGTTCTGCGTCGTAATCATAAAATTTAGTTACGATTTCTGCTTGATCTTGATCAGTCACAGGCATTAAAATAACCTCTTGCTGCTCCAATACAGGTTCTGCATCCTCATCATTTGGCGTCGGGATAAAGTCTCCTGCATTTTCCAGCTGTTCACTATCATTCTCAGCCTCTGGAATTTGATTATCCAGATTTTGATACCAAACCACTACCGCTAAGAGCAGGGCTGCAATTGTCAAATAAACTGCTGGAAAAAACCACTTCTTCCGGAAAATGCGTGTCCACTTATTTTTTGAACCGCCTTTGTTTTCCTCATTCATAATCTCATCACCTCAACAACCATTCTGATCAGAAAAAGGAAAATATATACATTATTCGTGAAAAAGATTTTTATTTTATGCATTTTTTTTAAAAGGTGGGGGAAGGTAAGAGGTTTTAGGCGAATAATGTGTGGGTTTTTGGAGGGGATATTTGCGGTTCCGGGGCTTGGGCTTCACGCTCTGCTCGGGCAGACGTTTACAGTTTTGGGTTGGTGTTCCCGCATCGGAAAGCTGTTCCCATATTGATAGAATTAGAATTATATCAGCAGGTGAACGGGTTTTTCGGCAGGTGAGCGATTATATCAGCGGGAGAACGGAGTTTTTCGGCAGGTGAGAAATTATATCAGCAGGTGAACAGATTTATCGGCAGGTGAGAAATTATATCAGCAGGTGAGCGGGTTTTTCGGCAGGTGAGCGATTATATCGGCAGGAGAACGGATTTTTCGGCTGGAAAGAGATTATATCAGCAGGTGAACGGGTTTTTCGGCAGGTGAGCGATTATATCAGCGGGAGAACAGATTTATCGGCAGGTGAGCGATTATATCAGCAGGTGAACAGATTTATCGGCAGGTGAGCAATTATATCAGCAGGTGAACAGATTTATCGGCAGGTGAGCGATTATATCAGCGGGAGAACGGGTTTTTCGGCAGGTGAGCGATTATATCGGCAGGAGAACGGGTTTTTCGGCAGGTGAGCGATTATATCGGCAGGAGAACGGGTTTTTCGGCAGGTGAGCGATTATATCAGCAGGAGAGAATATATATCGCCGAAATCTATTCTTTTATCGGCACCTATGTTCTAACCGTTGGAAACCTAATCACCGAGTGATGCTCAGGGCTTGATCCTGCCCTCCGACTGGGCCGATATTCTCGGGTCTCCAATCAAAAACCCTCGCCTATTTCGAGACGAGGGTTGGGGCTGCGTCAGTGATTGTACTGACTTCTACATCCTTATAATAGTATTTTACAATATCTTTATATGTTTTCCCTTCTTTTGCCATTCCATTTGCGCCGTATTGACTCATGCCAATCCCGTGCCCAAAGCCTTTGGTCGTAAAAATTAAATGGTCATCCTTTTGTTTGATCGTGAAATCACTTGATTGTAATTCGAATTTCTCTCGAATATCTCTGCCAGAAAATGTATCTCCAGCAATTGCCAATTCATCAACGCGATTACTTTCTGTCCGTGTTACTTCAATAGCTAATGCTGAATCATTGGGAAGATCCGTTCCGAGAATTTTTTCCACTTCATCGATCAGAAATATTTTTTGGTCAAGGAACTTTGGCGATGCTTCATCCCATTTACTTTCAACACTTCTTAGATACGGCAGTTCATTTTCCCAGTAATCCTCTGAATTCTCAGTATACCCATTGCTCGTGGAAAAAAAAGCTGGTGTGATCAGATCATTATGGTATGTCAGTATTTCGCCTTCGGTTGCATGTACTGCTTCCTGTATTTTATCCATTTTTTCTGTGTAATCACTACCCATTTGTTTTTGTAATTCACGTTGATCTTTATACACCTGATGCTGGGTGGTATCCGTTACATCATATTCTGTATCCTCATTTTTAAAAAGTATATGATTGACAACATATGTCCTGGCCGCAAGTGACTGGGCTTTAAGTGCCTCGAGCTCAAATTCTGCTGGCATTTCAGATGCAACCACCCTGGATACATATGTTTCAAGCGGTACATCTTCAATCTCCTTTGACTTCGATCTTATTACAGCTACTGAAAACGGCGACGATAACAAGTCAGGCTGTACTTCAGATTCTCCATTATTTTCGGTTGTTCCAGATTCATTTTGACTATCCTTTACAAATGGAACTACAATCAGTGTGGGGATCACTAAAATAATCGTCATCAATACGGATATAATGAAGACTGTAGGAAGTCTCCATGTAGAAGCTTTTTTGGTTAAGTATTGTTTTCTGGGCTTGAATGGTGTAAGCTTTTTTGGTTGATTCGATTGACTGATTGTGTTGTTGCTTTTATAGGCAACGGCTTGCTTCCTCCTTCGTTCCAGTTTTTTCGCTACATTGGTTTTCTTCTTTTTCCATGCTTTAGGAAGCTTATTGCTGGGATATTTACGATTTTCCACGGTCTTCCTCCTTTACAAATTCATTCTACTCTAGCATCCCTACTATTAAACTTATACAGAAATCAGAGACAATAGAACATGATAATGAGAAAAACGCTAAAGCGTCTTTCCAGAGGGTAGAGACCAGAAGTAAGATTGGAAGAAAACGACGAAAAAGCCGATTTCGTATATACTTTCTTCGTTCTTATAAAAATGCTGCCATATCCTTCTTAAGGCTTGAGGTCAGATGGCAGATTGATAAAAATCGATGAATAAACCAATTACTTTAGCTAAACTTCTTCATACTAAGGATTACATTTCTTTCCTTACTTCCCTTTTTAAAAAAACCTATGAAGTGCTCTTAAATTTAGAGTCTCATAGGTTTAGTTGTTATTTTCCCTAGACGTTCTTTGTCATCCAGCGTCTCATCATACAAATGACAGGCAACATAATGATTCTGTTCCACTTCCTGCCACACCGGTTTTTTCTGTGAGCATACCTCCATTGCCATTGGACAACGCGTGCGAAAAACACATCCGCTCGGGGGATGGATCGGACTCGGAAGTTCCCCCTCCAGAATAATTCTCTCCCTTTCTTCCTCAATGTCGGGATCAGGAATTGGGATAGCTGACAGTAAGGCTTGTGTATATGGATGCAAAGGATTTTCATAAAGGCGGGCACTTTCCGTAAGTTCAACCATATTTCCTAAATACATGACCCCAATTCGATCGGAAATCTGCTTTACCATGGATAAATCATGGGCAATAAATAAGAACGTTAAGCCTTTTTCTGTTTGCAGTTCTTTTAAAAGATTTACCACTTGGGCTTGAACAGAAACGTCCAATGCTGAAATGGGTTCATCAGCTATAATAAAATCCGGATTTAATGCGAGTGCACGGGCGATGCCAATCCGCTGACGCTGCCCGCCGCTGAATTCATGGGGATAACGATTGGCATGATCCCTGTTTAATCCAACTTCTTCCAATAGCTGATACACCCTGTCGAGTAGCTCGCTTTTACTTTTAAACATTTCATGCACTTCCATTGGCTCGGAAATAACCTCTTTAACGGTTGACCTTGGATTTAACGATGCATATGGATCCTGAAAAATCATTTGCATTTTCCGATAAAAGTTAAATTTTTCCTTCTCATCTAATTGATGAATATTATGCCCGTCATAGATGACATCACCAGCCGTTTTATGATAGAGACCCATTATTGTGCGACCAATTGTAGACTTTCCGCAGCCTGATTCACCAACGAGTCCAAAGGTTTCCCCTTTATTAACATGAAAACTTACATCGTTAACAGCCTGCAAAACCTGTCCCTTCCCCATTAAAAAGTGCTTTTTGAGGTTTTGTATTTGTAAAATTTTATCTTCCATTATCCTTTCCTTTCTTTACGGTGCCAATATCGTCTTGCTGCACAAAGTTCTTTTTCATATTTCGTCCCTTTTAGGCTGATGACTTCAATTCCTTTTCCAGTTTGTGGTGAATGAATCATTTTTCCTTTTCCAAAGTAAATTCCTACATGATGAAGCTTACCTTTTCCTTCTTCATATGCGAAGAAGATTAAGTCGCCCGGCTGAAGTTTGTCAACATCCACTTTTTCACCTGACGCAGCCTGATCACCCGCATCCCGTGCTATTTCATAGCCATTTGCTTTATGCATTGCATAGGCTAGACCAGAGCAATCATAGCCAAATGAACTCATCCCACCCCAAAAATAATCAAGGTTAATGAATCGTTCCCCAGCTTGAGCAATAGTTTCTCCACTGCCAGGATCCATTCCTTTTTCAGATGGAAAAATATCCGTTGCTTTTTTTGGTAAAAACTTATTTCCATGGGGGGTTATTACCTCTATGCGATCCTTATGAATTTCTGCAACTGGCAAACAAGTCATATAGCTAAGTTTTAGCTGTTTTTCTCCAGTTTCTGATTCCAGCCAGATTTTATCCTTGATTATGGCTGCTGTCTTTTTACTCGTCCATTCTGATTTCTTTACCTTGGTCAGCTGGATTAGTGGAACCCAGCCTGGATAGCCACGTTCATCCTTATTTGACGGCTGTGAGGGGATGACAACATGAGCAAAGCTTCCATTGATTTCAGTGACAAGCACTGGTTCTCCGTACAATAATTGTGTCTGTACTCTATTTTCATTACATAAAGCGAGATTTGTTTCATAGGTTAGTCCCTGAATCCATTGATCCATATTTGTTGGATTGTCTATTCCATAGGCATCGATATCTCTTACCGATTCAGGGGTGGTCCATACTGTAGCCACCTGTACTGCTGTAATCCACATCACTTCCGGAAATTGATCAAACGTTTGTTTAATCATTTTTTAGGACTCCTTTCTTTGTTACCTGATAAGAAAAACACTAAAACGTCTTTCCAGAGGTCAGAGACCAGAAAGCCGATTTGAAGAAGTCGGCAAAAAAACCGCTTTCATCTATACTTTCTTACTTCTTTAAAAATATGACTTTGGTGCAGCTGTTGCACGGATTTCACGCTTCGGTGCATGGGTTTCCTTCAAGGATGCGCAAATTTCCGGCAAAATTGCACGGGTTTCCTTCGAGAATACACAGGCTTTCGGCATGGGTGCACAGGCTATTTCGAGGTGCAAGGAGTTAACGGTTTACCCGCATGACCGGGAGCAATATATACTTACTTCACTATAAAATGCGAGTCAATTGATTTAATCCCCAGTCCAGCTTTATCACCTAATTCTAATACATTACCTTTATAAGTGATCCCGCCAAGCGCCATGTCTCCTGACAGCATGAGTGGCGCATCAAAATCATAACGAGTCACATTGGGTTGACTTGCTGCAAAATGCGCTGCAGCTGTAATACCTATTTTCGTTTCTATCATACTTCCAACCATGCATTCTACTCCATATACTTGAGCCAGCTGAGCGATCTTCAATCCCTCATGAATACCGCCTGCCTTCATTAATTTAATATTAATAAAATCAGCTGCACCTTGCTCCAAAACATTTCTCGCATCATCTACTGAAAATACACTTTCATCTGCCATTATTGGTGTAGTTGTATGTTTAGTGACATATTTTAACCCCTCCAAATCATGGGCTTTTACGGGCTGTTCAATTAATTCTATATTTAATCCGAGATCTTCCATCTTCTGGATTGCTCTAACTGCCTCCTTTGCATCCCAGCCTTGGTTTGCATCCAGTCGAATCAGTATTTCCGATCCAGCTTGCTCACGAATTGCCTGAATTCGCTTTATATCTATCTCCACAAGGTCTTTACCAACTTTTACTTTTAATATAGAAAATCCATTATTTATATATTGCTGTGCATCTTGAGCCATTTGTTCAGGACTATTAACACTTACCGTATAATCTGTTTCAATTTCATCTTGATACCCCCCAAGAAACTGATATAGGGGTATATTAGCGCATTGTGCGATACAGTCGTATAATGCCATATCAACAGCTGCTTTTGCACTTGTATTGCCAACCAGCAACGTGTCTATTTTTTCAAAAAGCCGCTCCCTATATAATATGGATGCTCCCAGAAGAGAGGGTTTAAAGATGCCATTGATTACATAATCAATACTCGCTAAACTATCACCTGTAATGACATGTGTGGGTGGAGCCTCACCCCAGCCAATAACCCCTCGATCACACGTTATTTTGACAACAATGGATTCAGCCACCGTGACCGTTCGCAGAGCTGTTATAAATGGGGTATGTAATGGAATAGCTACCCGAAATGTTTCTATATGCTGTATATTCATCTGCTAACCTCCCATTATTTAACGCCAGCCTCAATGATTAATGATTTTTCTTTCGTTGATAGTTTTGCCATAACACCAAGTGGTACGGAAACATGCGGGAAGCAATGACCAATTTTAAAACCTGCCAGTACCGGACAGTTTAATTCTTTGAAATAATCTTCAAAAACCTGCTCCAAGGTTAAAGACGAATCTAATTTCGGTTCTGCTTTGGCAAAATCCCCCACGACAATCCCGGCTGCAGCTGCTAGTTTCCCAGCATGCTTCAATTGATTTAGCATTCCATCAATTTTATATGGTTCTTCCCCTATATCCTCCAGTAAAAGCAGCTTGCCTTTTGTTGCTATTTCATAGGATGTACCCAGTGTGCTCACAAGTAATGATAGATTTCCACCGATCAGCTGCCCTTGTGCTTCTCCGGCTCTAATTTCTCGCAAGGCGGAAATCTTTTCGGTATAGCCATATCTCCTCGGCTCAAACAGCTGTTCAAACATACTTGCCGAAAGCTCGTCAAAACCTTCCGCTGCAATATCAGAAGCAAGCATTGGTCCATGAAATGTTACAAGTCCGACCTTCTGGTGTATAGCTGTATGTAGATAAGTAATATCACTATAGCCCCAAATAATTTTTGGGTTTCTTTTTATTAATTTGAAGTCTATATCCGGCACAATTCTGCCCATCCCATAGCCACCACGAGCAAAAATAATTGCTTTAATTTGTGGGTTTGCTATCATTTCATGCAAATCCTCAAGCCTTACTTCATCTGTTCCAGCTAAATAACCATGAACCTTATCAATATGCTTGCCCAATTTTACATGCAGTCCGCGCTTTTCAAAAAAAGGAATCGCTTGTTTTAATTTGTCTTGATCAGGCGGCCCAGATGGTGCGACAACACCAACTGTATCCCCTTTTTGCAGTCGGTTTGGATGAAGCATTTTTATCCCCCCTCTTTCCGGTTTTTATTTGGCTGTTTTAAGGTGTTATGCTTAGACTATGACATAATGGTTGCTTTTTTTGGGATGCCAAGCACTTTGAATGATCTTGGGCTGAATGATGCTATGTATTTTTTATGGATTAACTTAATTTGTGTTAACTGGTTACACGCCAGGAGCCTACTTTGACTTAACCGTGTTTGGATGTATAAAAAGGAGCGGCCCATATACATTAATCGTAAATGAGCCATTTCCCTCTTCACCCTCCATTTGAATTACTCTACGTCTGCATATTTCAAATCAAAATAACCAACCGGGTGGCGCAGAATTCCTGAAACGCCATCCGCTTGCAAAGCAACCGTATTATAATAGCGAATCGGTATTGCGATCATTTCGTCAGCAAGCATTTTTTCCGCCTCGTACAAATACTCCCAGCGTTTTTCCTGATCTGTCTCTGATTTTCCATTCGCAATCAATTCATCATATTCCTCACTGGAGAAACCAGTACGGTTCATATATGAATCTGTAATAAAGCTCTCCAGGAAGTTCACTGGATCATTATAGTCATTGATAAATGAACTACGTGAAAATTGAAGTTCAAGGTTTGTCTGTGCTTCCGCAAATACTCCCCATTCCTGGTTTTCCAGGGACACTTCAACACCTAAATTTTCATCAAGCATATTTTGCACTGTTTCTGCTACTGCTTTATTCAAGTCGCTTGTATTATAAGACAACACGATAGGTGGCAATTCCTCATAGCCTTCTTCTGCCATCCCTTCTTCAAGTAATTGCTTTGCCTGATCCGGGTCGAATGTTACAAGTTCCCCGTTGACATCACGGAAGTCTTCACCAGTTGGACTAATAAAGCCTGGAGAAATGAAACCATAAGCTGGTTCTACTCCATTTTTTACAACGTATTCAGCAATATCATCCCTATTTAGGGCATAGGAGAATGCCTGTCTAATCTTCTTATTTTGGAATGGTTCTTCTGTAAGATTAAACCGATAAAATTCGAGTCCGCCATAATCTCCGATAAATACATTGTCCCCATCAATCAACTGATCAGATAGTTCTGGTGGAATACTCGCAGTATCAAGATTTCCACTTTCAAACATTTGATATTGCGTATTCGTATCATTCACCATTGCCCAATGTATTTTATCCAAATTGACCGCATCTGCATCCCAATATTCCTCGTTTTTAGCGAATACCATTTCACTATCATGCTCCCATGATTCAAGCTTAAATGGACCATTTGCCACGAATGATTCCGCTTCTGCATGCCAGTCCGGATTTTCCTCTGCCACCTGATGGTTTACCGGGAAGAATGCCGGATTTGTTAATAGATCCAGGAAGAATCCGGTCGGTGCTGCCAAGTTTACTTCTAATGTTTTCTCATCAACAGCAGTTACAGCAACATCATCCGCTGAACCCTCACCACTGTTAAATGCTTCTGCGCCTTCAATAAAATAGGCTAGGAATGCGGCAGGAGAAGCTGGTTCGGTTTCTGGATTAAGCATTAATTTCCAAGCATAGACAAAATCCTCTGCTGTAACCGGATCCCCATTTGACCAGTTTGCATCCTCACGAATATGAAAGGTATAGGTCAATCCATCCTCAGAAATATCCCATGATTCTGCTACACCTTCAGCTGCCTTGGATTCTTCATCCAAACGGGTCAGTCCTTCCATCAAGTTGTTTAATGGATCCCATGATACAGCATCAAAGCCAATGGACGGGTTAAATGAAGTAGGTTCTACTCCATTATTAAGGTAAAGCACTTTTCCTTCCAGATCTCCTTTTGCATCCTCTGATTCAGCTTCTTCATTTTCCTGTTCTATTTCATTATCATCGGCCGGATCTTCTCCTGCATCTTCATTAGCTGTACATGCTGCCAAAAAGAAAATAGTTAAGACAGAAATTAATAAAACTAGCCACTTCTTCATCCTTTATGCCCCCTTCAATTTATTTTACTGCTGTACTAGCTAAAAGCTGTTTAGCCCGCTCATCCTGCAGCCAGCAATTCACTTGATGCGAATTACTCAGCACAGATCTCTCAGGATAAACTTTATCACACACCTCCATGGCGAATGAACATCTGGCGGCAAATGGACACCCGGCAGGAGGTGAGAATAAATCTGGTGGCGTTCCATCAATCGGGGTTAATTTTTCCCCTTGCAAATCTAGCCGTGGAACAGAATTTAAGAGCCCTTTTGTATATGGATGTTCTGCTTTATAAAAAATTTCCCGTTTTGTGCCAACTTCAATGATCTTACCTGCATACATTACCGCAATTCGATCAGCAATTTTTGCTACAACACCTAAATCATGTGTGATTAAAATAATGGAAACCCCAGTAGCATCCTGGATTTTTCCAAAAAGTTCTAGAATCTGCGCTTGAATCGTAACATCAAGTGCTGTTGTTGGTTCATCAGCAATTAACAGCTCCGGCTCACAAATTAAGGCGATTGCAATCACAATCCGCTGACGCATCCCACCACTAAACTGGTGTGGATACTGTTTCAGCCTTTCATCCGGATTGGGTATGCCCACAAGATCCATCATTTCAAACGCCTTTTTCTTTGCCTCTGCCGCGGTTACTTTATGATGCTGTCTTAATCCTTCCATCAATTGCGTTCCAATCGTCAGTGTAGGATTTAATGCAGTCATCGGATCCTGAAAAATCATGGAAATATCAACACCCCGGATCCTGCGCATCTCTTTCTCAGAAACCTTTGTTAAATCACTACCTTTAAACAGAATAGTTCCATTCGAAATCCTTCCAGGTGGGTCTGGGATAAGTCGCATAATTGCATTGGATGTAACACTTTTTCCACAGCCTGATTCCCCAACAATGGCAAGTGTCTCTCCTCTATTCAAATAAAAGTCGACTCCACGCACTGCTTTTACAGTTCCTCCATATGTGGTAAAAGTTACGTGGAGATCTTTAACTTCGAGAATTTTTTCCAAATTGCCACCTACTTCCTTAATTTCGGATCAAGCGCATCCTGTAGTCCGTCACCCAGTACGTTAAATGCAAACATCGTAAATGAAATAAAGAATGCCGGGAAAAATAATGTCCACCAGTTTCCCGATAATATCGCACCGAGTGAATCATTTGCCATCACACCCCAGCTTGCAATAGGCGCTTGAATACCTAAACCGATAAAGCTCAAAAATGCTTCTGCAAAAATAGCTGACGGAACAGTTAAAGTCATTTGCACAATGATTGGTCCCATCGTGTTGGGCAATAAATTTTTGCGGATGATCCTGGATGTCTTGGTACCAAATGATTTGGAAGCGAGGACAAATTCATAATTCTTGATTTGCAACACCTGTCCCCGCACAATTCGGGCCATTCCAACCCAGCCCGTGACGGTTAATGCAATAATAATCGTGGATAAACTTGGTCCTAGAACAACCAGCAATAAAATAACCACAAGCAAATAAGGAAGTCCGTATAAAATTTCAATAATCCGCATCATTATATTATCGGCACGTCCACCTTTATAGCCGGATATGCCGCCATATATAATGCCGATGGTAACATCAATTAATGCGGCCATCAGACCGACAAATAAAGATATTCTCGCACCATACCAAGTTCTTGTAAAAACATCACGTCCGGCGGAATCTGTTCCAAACCAATGCGTTAAAGATGGCGATTGATATTGATTGGGCAGATCCTGTCGATTCACTTCATACGGTGAAAATATCGGTCCAAAAATAGCCATGAATGATAATAATATGAGGAAAACTAAACCAAGCATTGCTAGTTTATTTTTCACTAATCGCTTCCATGCATCTTTCCAGTAGGATAAGGAGGGCCTTGATACTGCTTCGGCTGCCTCTTTATCTTTTTCCTTCCAATTAAACCATTCATCACGCACTTCAGAAGGAGAATGGAGTGTTTTCGTATCTTCTGCTAGTTTCATAGATTATTCTCCTTCCTTTTCATGCATTTTAATTCGAGGATCGAGGATTCCATATGCAACATCTACTAAAAATAGCATAAAAATCAGAAAAGCACTGTAAAATACGGTTGTTCCCATAATTACCGGGTAATCCCGTTGGTTAATGCTTTCAACGAAATATTTACCCATCCCTGGAATCGCAAAAATTTGTTCGATAACAAAGGTACCTGTCAAAATACCCGCAAGCAGTGTCCCCATAATTGTCACCACAGGCATTAAAGCATTTCGAAGTGCATGCTTGATTGTGATTTTCCATGGAGATAATCCTTTTGCCTTGGCCATTTTAATATAATCCTGTGTTAATACTTCAAGCATCGTGGAGCGTGTAAGTCTTGCTATAATTGCCATTGGCCCTGTAGCGAGTGCCAATACCGGTAGAACCATATGGGCCGGGCTTGACCATGTAGCAACAGGAAATAGTGTAAAATTAACAGCTAATTGTTGAATTAATAGTGTTGCCAAAATAAAGTTCGGAATAGAAATACCTAATACAGCTATCCCCATCATCAGGTAGTCAATCAAGCCATTGTGCCGTAATGCAGCTAATATTCCTAAAATAATCCCCGAAAAAACTGCTACGATAATCGTTACAATCCCTAATTCAAATGATATCGGAAATCCCCTTGCCAATAAATCGTTTACGGATTGATTCGGTTGTTTAATGGATGGGCCGAAATCAAATGTAACAATCGATTTTATGTAAAGTAAATATTGTATGTAATACGGTTCATCCAGATTATAATGTCTCTCCAAGTTCGCCTGAACAATTTCATTCGATGACTTTTCACTATTAAAAGGGGAACCTGGAATACTGACCATCAGCACAAACGTTAAGGTGATAATTATCCATAATGTTACAATCATGATAACCAGTCGTTTTAATAAGTACCTGAGCATGATCCTTCCACTCCCCGTTAAAAACTAAATAACTCACTAATTTATTACACTATTATTTTAATTATTCCGATAGTTTAGTAGGTACTATTAGAACTTACGCATCAATCGATGTAGACCTAGATAAAGTGCCTGAACTGATATCGAGTTTTGAATTACAACTTACGTATGAATCAATGTAGACTTAATTTGCCTGTAATTATGGTTAAATGATACGAATTCTTGGATGCAGAAGCTACCTATCGTAAAATCAACAGGGCGATCCTGCTTTAACTGATGATTTAGCAATCCTTATGAAAAGGTAGTTCGTATTGCAAGCTCAACCATGACCAGCATTGCCTGATAAGCTTCCATCATATCCTTAGCTTGGTACTTAGCAATCGTTGTTCCAGGTTCAATTTCTACACCCGGCATTAGATTGGCCCATTCTGCTTGACCGTAATTATTAAATTCAATTTTTATTTCTGGGTTTTTCGGTGGAATTAGCGGTTTTACATAATGTCGATTTTCCAATGCACAGGTTACTTTTTCTGTCAACAATTCACCTGCCTTTTTAGGTGTTAAGCTTTTCACCGCAGACCTAGAAATCGTTTCTTTTACAGCGACGGTGATTACATTTGGAATAAGCTCTTCTGCTTCTTTTACTGCCTGATCATCCCCGGCAACCAACAAAACCGGAACGCCAAAATGACCTGCAATAAGTGCATTTAATCCCATTTCACCCACAGGCTCATTATTAATATAAAAATTCCGAACAGCATGAATCATCGCATGTGACATAACCCCAAATTGCCCGGCACGTGCGTGATAGCCAACAAACATTGCTCCTCCATATGTCTTATCAATTCCCTGCATCATAGAGAGCGGTTTCACATCTCCGGTAATTAATGTTGCATCCGGATGCAAGTGATCAATTAATATATTATTCATTTTTGAATGACTGTCATTAATTAAAACGTCATCACAGCCATATTGGAAGGCAGCATCAATCACATAATTGGTTTCATCTGTCATAATTTTACGTGCTCGTTCATAATTATGCCTACTGGAGTCAACATATGTGTAATCCGGCAATCCAGTAATTCCTTCCATATCAACGGAGACATATAATTTCATAGTCACATACCCCTTTTAGACTGTTTGTTTTTTTGATAATTTTCTTTCAATTCTATCATAATTATTTTGAAATGCAACTATGGAATTTAGCATATTCATCTGTACTTTTATTTCAATTAACCATTCAGATGGGCGGATGTAAACAGTAGAAAGCTTAACTTATCGTTAAAGGGATTTTTTAAATTGCGTGTTCCAACTCCCATGTCTTGATAGACACCGCAATACATGATAACCTCATTTTCGTTTAAAAAGGAAGGTAAAAAGGACCAAGAAGTTCGAGGTGGCGTAGCTAAGCCTCTGGTTGCCAATCGGCAAGTCTTCTTTTTCATACGAAGGTGAAGGAAGTCTCGCTATGGCTTCAGCGCTGGCGATGGCGGTGGCGCTGGCGATGGAGCTTGCGGTGGCATTGGCGGTAGCGCTGGAACTGGAGCTGATGGTGGAGCTGGCACTGGTGTTGGCGCTAGCACTGGCGGTAGCGCTGGTGCTAGCGCTAAACGTAGCTATTTCGGGAACTACGTTATCCACAGCATTTGAATTTTATAGTTTGCTAAGCACCAAAAAAACAGATGGAATATAAAATTCCATCTGTTATTAACATAAATACAAAATTAATTATTACTTAATTAGAATAATTCTGCTACCGCATCTTTTGTTTTAAAATCTACTTGTACAAAAGGATTTACTACATCCCCATTTTCATCCACACGTTCAATATCTGCACCCAATGCAGCTAATTTCCCTGCAAAGTCAACATACCCACGGTCAAGATGCTTTAATTCTGTAACACGAGTAAAGCCTTCAGCCCGTAATCCTGCCAAAATTAGTGCTGCCGCCGCCCGAAGATCTGTTGCCGCAACTTCCGCTCCCTGCATATCAGAAGGGCCTTCCACAATTACACTCCGACCTTCAATTTTCATTTTTGCATTCATACGGCGGAATTCTTCCACATGCATAAATCTGTTTTCAAAAACAGTTTCTGTGATTACACTTGTTCCCTGTGCATAAAGCATTAATGACATCATCTGTGATTGCATATCGGTAGGAAATCCAGGATGTGGCAATGTTTTTATATCAGTAGCTTTTAAATCCTCTGGACCGATAACACGAATGCCACTATTTTCTTCCGTTATTTTTACATTCATTTCCTCAAGCTTGGATATAACTGAACGCAGATGCTCACTAACCGCATTTTCAATCAAAATATTTCCACCGGTGATTGCTGCTGCAACCATAAAAGTTCCAGCCTCCACACGATCCGGAATGATGGAATGCTCTGCTCCATACAGTCTTTCCACACCCTCGATACGGATTGTTTCGGTTCCGGCACCAATCACTTTTGCACCCATTTTATTCAGGTAATTGGCTAAATCAACAATTTCCGGTTCTTTTGCACTATTTTCAATAATAGTTTTTCCATCTGCCAAAGCCGCCGCCATCATAATATTTTCAGTAGCCCCAACACTTGGCATATCCAGATAAATTTTGGCACCTTGAAGACGCCCATTCACTTGAGCTTCAACAAATCCATTGCCCACATGTACTTCAGCACCCATTGCCTCAAAGCCCTTTAAATGCAGATCGATTGGACGTGATCCAATGGCACACCCACCTGGCATGGCTACTTTTGCATGGCCATATCGCGCTAGTAAAGGACCTAAGACTAATACAGATGCTCGCATTTTACGTACATATTCAAATGGTGCTTCCGTTATTAATTCATTGGATGCATCAATTTCAATTGTATTGCTATTAGAATCAAAATTTACGTCTGCATTCATATTCCGAATAACTTCATTTATCGTATATACATCCGCTAGGACCGGGACCTCTGTAATCGTACTTTTCCCTTCACTTGCAATAAGACTAGCTGCTATGACTGGAAGTACTGCATTTTTTGCACCTTCAACCTTAACGGTGCCATTCAGCTGATGTCCGCCTCTTACGATGATCTTTTCCATATTTCAATTCTCCTTCAGATCCAATTTCATTATATTAATATTCATTTATTAGGATAGGTGTTCCTATGGTATATGTCGGATTCCCTATTTCGTCTTCTACAACAGCTATTTGCAAATTCATCGGGCGATCCATTATCGTGATTTTTTCATTCCATAATGGTGTATACCCGTAAATAATTTTTTTATGCATCGAATTCTCTACTGTGTCGATTTGTGTTTTAATTTGTTGTATATTGAAAAAATTTGCGAACTTGCTAATAAAAACATCACTATCAATTATACCATCATTATCAGTTGTCAGACAAGCAAAAACTTTAAATGATTTTGTGAAAAATCTATCTGTCATTAAAGCTTTTTTATGATGATAAATTTCCTCTACTGTCTCATCCCATCTATCACCTTTTAATACCCCAATTAACTCTATATCATACATTTCCTTTTTAGGAATTATAACATTATAAATTTCGACAACACCCTTCGAATTATGAGGGCTGGCAAAAGAATAGTTTATACTATTTTCATCCTCTTTCATAGTGACTAAATAACTATTTTTTAATTCGTTCACAATATTGTCAACATTTTCTCGAGCAATCTTTTCTTTCACCGTTAATTGCCAGTTTTCTATTTTCATTTCATTCGTTTTCATATAATCAGCCATATCCACCATTGCATCTGATTGTATATTTTCAGCAATTGTATCTGTAGTTATAGTTAGAAACAATAAAGTTATCAGAATTATTTTTTTCATACTAAAATCCCCCTGCCCATACTATTTTATTCACAGTATGGGCAGGGGGAGCTTTTAACATACTAAACAAATTACGACATTTACTAGATTATGAGTTTAGAAGAGAAACATCAGATCACGTGACCATTGCAGAATTTCAAGGAAAAATCGACTCACGCCTGTTCCAATGACAATCGTAATAAATAATAATAATATCTTCGCTTCAGTCGTACGTCCCTTTCTTATTAAAGGATCAAAGTTTATCGTCAACATCACTCTCCACGTAATGTAAATAAATATCAAATGGGAGATCATGCTTATTATTGCTAATTCACCAATTCCAATCATAAGAACCACCTTTATCATTTTGGATCTTTCACAAAGTACGGGAAATTTAACTATACATTATACCGGTTCCGAATATACCAACTGATCCAACCTTCTCCGCAAAATGTGATTGAACCATTATTTTTCGCTAGTTGTAACTTTGCCACGAATAGCAAAAAAAGTCAATGAATTAAGTGGAAACAAAGTAAAGTATCGCAATTAATAAAATTATGCTGATATAAAGCATAATTTCCCGGGAAATATCGACAGTTTTTTTGTGGAGTGGTTTGAGGAGTGGTTTATATACGGAGGAGTGAATTTCTGCAAATTTGTAGAGTAGCTATTCAGGTTGTGGATTTGCTATAAATCGAAGTTCTATAGATTGCTTTGGATGACATCTTTTTTTTCCGGACGATATTTCACGCTCTCCGGGTGATATTTTTTCGCTCCGGACGATATCTCATGCGCTCCGGGCGATATTTCCTCGCTCCGGACGATATCCTACGCTCTCCGGGCGATATTTCCTCGCTCCGGACGATATCTCACGCTCTCCGGGCGATATTTCCTCGCTCCGGACGATATCCTACGCGCTCCGGGTGATATTTCCTCGCTCCGGACGATATCTCACGCTCTCCGGGTGATATTTCCTCGCTCCGGACGATATCTCACGCTCTCCGGGTGATATTTTTTCGCTCTGGACGATATCTCATGCGCTCCGGGCGATATTTCCTCGCTCCGGACGATATCCTACGCTCTCCGGGCGATATTTCCTCGCTCCGGACGATATCTCACGCTCTCCGGGTGATATTTTTTCGCTCTGGACGATATCCTACGCTCTCCGGGCGATATTTCCTCGCTCCGGACGATATCTCACGCTCTCCGGGCGATATTTCCTCGCTCCGGACGATATCCTACGCTCTCCGGGTGATATTTCCTCGCTCCGGACGATATCCTACGCTCTCCGGGTGATATTTCCTCGCTCCGGACGATATCTCACGCTCTCCGGGTGATATTTCCTCGCTCCGGACGATATCTCACGCTCTCCGGGTGATATTTTTTCGCTCTGGACGATATCTCATGCGCTCCGGGCGATATTTCCTCGCTCCGGACGATATCCTACGCTCTCCGGGCGATATTTCCTCGCTCCGGACGATATTTCCTTTCTCCGGGCGATATTTCCTCGCTCCGGACGATATCCTACGCACTCCGGGTGATATTTCCTCGCTCCGGACGATATCTCACGCTCTCCGGGTGATATTTCCTCGCTCCGGACGATATCTCACGCTCTCCGGGTGATATTTTTTCGCTCTGGACGATATCTCATGCGCTCCGGGTGATATCCCTCGCTCTCCCGGTGATATCTAACGTCCTCACGCCGATATCCGCTCGCTCACGCCGATATTTCCGCAGCTCCAGGCGATATCTCTCGCTTTCCCGCCGATATCCGCATTCTCCCGCCGATATTTCCGAGCTCCGGCACATATTACCATTCATCAGCATAAAGCCTTCCCCCAACTAAAACCAAACAAAAAAACCTCCTACAACCTAAAGTTATAAGAGGTTTTTGTTAATTTTATTGACCAACATTTAAGCGATTCATTGCTCGTTTGAGTGCTAATTCTGCCCGTTGGAAGTCGATGTTATCTTGTTTAGACTGAAGTCGGCGTTCTGCACGTGCTTTTGCTTCCTGTGCACGGCTAACATTGATATCTGAAGGTTTTTCTGCAGATTGAGCAAGAATAGTTACTTTATCTGGTCTTACCTCCATAAATCCACCGTTTACAGCAAGTTGTTCCACATGATTTTCACGCTTTAAGCGAACAGCGCTAATTGATAATGGAGCAACTAGTGGAATATGACCTGGTAGAATACCGAGTTCTCCACTTTCTGCTTTACAGCTAACCATTTCAAAGCTATCTTCCAATACGGGACCATCAGGAGTAACAACACTCACAGTTAGTGTTTTCAATGTAACCCCTCCTAAAACTGGCATGAAGTTGGTATATACAAATGTACTGACCACTAATTAGAAAAGCATGGTAGCTCTGCTATGTACTCCACGGCCAATTGTCTATTATTCCATATCTTTTGCTTTTTCAACTACTTCTTCAATACGTCCTACTAGACGAAATGCATCTTCTGGAAGATCGTCGTATTTTCCATCCAAAATTTCTTTAAAGCCTTGTACAGTTTCTTTTACTGGAACATAAGATCCTTTTTGACCAGTAAACTGTTCAGCTACGTGGAAATTTTGTGATAGGAAGAATTGAATGCGACGTGCACGACCTACGATAAGCTTATCATCGTCACCTAATTCATCCATTCCAAGGATCGCAATAATATCCTGAAGCTCTTTATAGCGTTGAAGTGTTCGTTGTACTCCAAGTGCCACTTCATAATGTTCATCACCAACAATTTCAGGATCTAATGCACGTGAAGTCGATGCCAGTGGATCCACTGCTGGATAAATACCTTGCTCAGATAATTTACGATCCAGGTTTGTTGTTGCATCAAGATGCGCAAAAGTTGTTGCCGGTGCCGGGTCAGTATAGTCATCGGCAGGTACATAAATAGCTTGAATGGATGTAACGGAACCTTTATTTGTTGAAGTGATTCGTTCCTGTAATTGTCCCATTTCAGTAGCTAGTGTTGGCTGATAACCAACCGCTGAAGGCATACGTCCAAGAAGTGCTGAAACTTCAGAACCCGCCTGTGTGAAACGGTAAATATTATCGATAAAGAGCAATACATCCTGCCCTTGTTCATCACGGAAATATTCAGCCATTGTAAGTCCTGTTAATGCTACACGCATACGCGCACCAGGTGGTTCATTCATCTGACCAAATACCAGTGCTGCTTTTGAAATAACGCCCGAGTCTTTCATTTCAAAGTAAAGGTCATTCCCTTCACGTGTACGTTCACCAACACCTGCAAACACAGAAAGACCACCATGCTCTAATGCAATGTTGTTAATTAATTCTTGGATCAGTACTGTTTTACCAACACCTGCACCACCAAATAAACCAATTTTACCACCTTTGATATATGGTGCTAATAAGTCTACTACTTTGATCCCTGTTTCTAAAATTTCAGTTTCAGTTGAAAGATCTTCAAATTTAGGTGCTTGTCGATGAATTGGTTCTAAACGAGTCCCTGCTGGCAGATCTTCATCAAGGTCGATTTTTTCGCCTAATACGTTAAAAACTCGGCCAAGTGTAACATCCCCAACAGGTACAGAAATTGGTCTATTTTTATTTTCTACTGCCATTCCACGCTTAACACCATCTGTTGATGACATAGCAATTGTACGCACACTATGGTCACCTAAGTGAAGTGCAACTTCCAATGTCAGGTCAATGCCTTCCTGACCTTCTTCTGTTGCTCCAGCATTGATGGTTAAGGCGGTATAAATATCCGGAAGCTGTCCGTCATCGAACTTGACGTCTACGACAGGCCCCGTAACTTGTGTAACATGTCCTTTGCTCATCAATTTCCCTCCTTACATACTTATCCCTGGTGAGGAGCTATTCCAGTGCAGCTACTCCACCAATAATTTCTGTGATTTCCTGTGTAATAGCTGCTTGGCGTTGCCTGTTATAAGACAATTCTAATTCGTCGATAAGATCTTCTGCATTATCTGTTGCACTTCTCATCGCTGTCATTGACGCCGCATGCTCACTTGCTTTACCATCAAGTAATGCACCAAAAATTAAACTTTCCGCATACTGTGGCAAAAGTACTTCTAAAATTTGCTGCTGATCCGGCTCATATTCGTATTGGCTGCCAGAGCCGCTTGTTTCTATATCCGTAATTGGTAATAAACTTTTCGTTGTTATTTGCTGTGAAATAGCACTCACATAATGATTATATAAAATGATCAGCTCATCAATTTCTTCATCAATATACATCTGTACCGTTTCTGCCGCAAGCTCTTTAATATCTGCAAATTTTGGTTGATCGGCAAGTCCGATCATACTTTTAGCTACTGGTATATTTCTTTTTTTACAAAAATCATAGCCTTTACGACCAACAGCAATAACTGTATATTCATCAGTTGATGTATGCTTCTCCTGTATCGTCCGCTGCAAATGCCTCAGGACATTACTGTTATACGCACCCACAAGCCCTTTATCTGCTGTAACAATCAGATAACCAGTCTTTTTTACTGCACGTTTACGGAGCATTGGATGTGAAACATCTGTGTTATTTGTCGCAATACTTGCTACAACTTCCTGTATTTTTTCACTATATGGCACATATGCTTTTGCATTTTGTTCTGCTTTACTCATTTTAGAAGCAGATACCATTTCCATTGCTGCAGTTATTTGTTTTGTTTTTTTGTCGAATCCATTCGACCCTTAATATCTCTTAGTGATGCCAAGCTTTTTCACCACACTTTCTAACAGAGGTCAGAAACAGGAATCTTAAGTGACTAGCCTGCAGAAAAACTGTAGCCATGATTCACTATTCCAATCTCTGTAAATATTACTTTTAGAAAACTTGAGATACGCTAAACGCTTTAGCGTATGCCTTTGTTGCACTTATGCAGTAAGCAAGTAGTTATATTTCCTTATCTGCCAATCCATTTATATTCATTACTCTGTTGGTAAGAATGTTTTCTTAAATGATTCAACAGCATCATTCAGATCCTCAGTTTCTGGAAGCTTGCCAGATTCACGAATAGATTTAAGCAATTCCGCACGATTACTGTCTAAACAAATAAGGAATTCTGCTTCGAAACGAGTAACATCTTCCACTGGAATAGTATCCAAAAATCCTTTAGTCAATGCATAAAGAATCATAACCTGTTTTTCAACTACTAATGGTTTATGCAAGCCCTGCTTAAGAACCTCGACCGTACGCTGACCACGGTCTAGTTTTGCTTTTGTTGCCTTATCCAAGTCTGAACCGAATTGTGAGAATGCTTCCAGTTCACGATACGATGCTAGGTCAAGACGCAATGTACCCGCAACACTTTTCATTGCTTTTATTTGCGCAGAACCACCAACACGTGATACAGAAAGTCCTGCGTTAATCGCTGGTCGAACACCCGAGAAGAATAGATCTGATTGCAGGAAGATCTGTCCATCGGTGATTGAGATTACGTTTGTTGGAATATATGCAGCTATATCGCCTGCTTGAGTTTCAACAAATGGCAGTGCTGTTAAAGAACCGCCACCTAATGCGTCGCTTAATTTTGCTGCCCGTTCAAGTAAACGTGAATGTAGATAGAATACATCCCCTGGGAAAGCTTCACGACCTGGTGGACGACGTAATAGCAAGGAAAGCTCACGGTATGCAGCTGCCTGTTTTGATAAGTCATCATATACTACAAGTACGTGTTTGCCTTTATACATAAATTCCTCACCCATTGTTACACCTGCATATGGTGCCAAGTATAATAATGGAGCCGGATCTGATGCCCCTGCAGTTACAACAATTGTATAATCCAACGCACCATAACGACGGAAAGTTTCTACCGTGCCTCTTACTGTTGATTCTTTTTGTCCAATTGCTACATAAATACAAATCATATCCTGGTCTGCCTGGTTTAGAATCGTATCAATAGCAACTGTTGTTTTCCCTGTTTGACGATCCCCGATAATAAGCTCACGCTGACCACGACCGATTGGCACAAGCGCGTCAATTGCTTTAATCCCCGTTTGCAATGGTTCATCAACTGATTTACGAGCCATAACACCAGGTGCTGGTGACTCAATTGGACGAGTTTTTGTAGTGTTTACTGGTCCTTTGCCATCAATTGGCTGTCCAAGTGGGTTAACTACACGACCAATCATTTCCTCACCAACAGGTACTTGCATGATACGACCTGTACGACGAACTTCATCGCCTTCTTTAATGTCTGCATATGGTCCTAAAATAACGATACCTACATTGCTTTCTTCCAGGTTTTGCGCTAATCCCATCACACCGTTTGGGAATTCAACAAGCTCCTGGGCCATAACATTATCAAGGCCATGAGCACGTGCGATACCGTCCCCAACTTCAATAATTGTTCCGACATCATTTACTTCAATTTCCGCATCGAAATTTTCGATTTGCTGTTTTATCAGTGTGCTGATTTCTTCAGCTTTAATGCTCATACCATTTCACCCCTATCATCATTTGTTTGCAGTTACAATATCCCGTTCGATCCGTTTTAGCTTTCTGCTGATAGAACCATCAATGATTGTATTTCCAACACGGATTTTTACACCACCGATGATGGAAGCATCTATAATCGTTTTTAGTCTGACATGCGACTTATTAAAACGTTTTGCAATTGATTGCTCCAGTTGTTTTTTTTCAGCATCAGACAGTTCACGAACAGTGTAAACTTGCGCTTCTGCAATTCCTTTTGCATCGTTTACCATATGGATAAAATGGTCAATAATGGATGGAATAATCTCGGTTCGATAGCGATCAACCAGTAATTGAATTGTATTGATCGTATCTACGTTTAGACCTTGAAACGCTTCCTTAAGAAACTGTTTCTTTTTCTCATTATTAATACGGGGATGCTTCAGGAATGTATCCAGTTGTTTATTATTTTTGAAAACTTCTTGAACGACATTCAGTTCATCAACCAGCTGTTCAAGTGTATTCTTTTCAACTCCAAGTTGGAAAAGAGCTTCTGCATAACGTTTGGCAACTACTGCTTCACTCATAGCTCTTCTCCTACCTCTTTAATATAGTCATTGATCAATTTCTCTTGATCCTGTGCACTAATTTCTTTCTCAATTACTTTGCTTGCGATAAGAACAGATAATGACGCAACTTTATCCTGCAATGCCTGAAGCGCTTTTTCTTTCTCATTTTGAATATCAGCCTGTGCCGCTTCTTTAATACGTGTAGCTTCTGAGCGTGCTGATTCAATAATATCCTGTTCTTGTCTTACCCCAGCATTTCTAGCATCTTCAATCATTTTTTGTGCTTCTTGTTTGGTTTGTTTTAATTGTTCCAATGCCTCTTTGGAAGCTTTCTCTGCTTCAGCGCGGCTTGATTCTGCAGCTTCAATTTCACCTGCCACATATGCTTCACGCTTTTGCATCATATTCATTACCGGGCCCCAAGCGAACTTCTTCACTAAAAGCAGCAATACAATAAAGAAGAATAATTGTACAGCCATATCTATTACATGAAGACCGCCAAGCGCTGCATATATCATCGGAAAACCTGTGAATGTATGCACAGAATTCACTCCTTTCACTTTCAATAGTGAATATTACATGTATAGTTTGTCATTATTATTTCCCTGAAAAGTGTTCACATGTTTGAATTATAAACAACGGCGAAGGTTCTTATGGAAGATAATCTTCGCCATTAAAAGTTTAACGATTATTTAGTTCCCCATTACCATTAGTGCAATAACCACACCGATGATCGGAACAGCCTCAACTAGACCAACACCAATGAACATGGTTGTTTGCAATTGACCTTTTAATTCTGGTTGACGAGCAATCCCTTCAACTGTTTTACTAACGATTAGACCGTTACCAATACCAGCACCTAGTGCACCTAATCCTACTGCGATCGCAGCTGCTAAAGCTCCCATAATATAAATCCTCCTCAAGATAGTTGTAAAAGTTTTTAATAATTCCGGTTTTAACAGGTATTCTATTAAAACTGGTTAATTAACAATTATAGTGGATGTTCTTCTAATGTTCCTCATTAACTTTGTGTGACATGTAAACCATTGCCAGCATTGTAAAGATAAATGCTTGAATTCCTCCAATAAATACACTAAACCCTTGCCAAGCTAAGAATGGAATTGCCCCACCAATGAAACCTAATGCACCGGAAGTGGTTAATCCTACCAGCAATGCGAGCAGAACTTCACCGGCATACAAGTTCCCAAACAGACGTAAACCGAGTGTTAGTGTGTTCGCAAATTCTTCAATAAGCTTAATTGGAAATAGAATCGGAATCGGACGGAAGTAATCTTTAACATATTCTTTTCCACCCCGTAATTTAATTCCATAAAAGTGTGTTAATACAATCACCATTCCTGATAAAGTCAATGTTATGCCCGCATCAGCAGTTGGCGATTTCCACCACACCTCACCACCAAATACACCATTTGTTATAACCCCTAATAGATTACCAACTAAAATGTATGTAAATAATGTCAGTGCTAACGGCAGAAATAACTTCCCGGTTTTCCAGCCCATCGTATCATTGATGATTCCCTTTACAAAATCAAGAATCCATTCCATGAAATTTTGAGCGCCGGTTGGTTTCATCTGCAATTTTTTCGCACCTAATAAGCAAAGCACAAACACAATTAAGGAAGTCACGATAATCATGAGTACATTCGATAAATTAACACTCAGCCAGGATATCCCAAATATATTGTCTATTACTGGTGCTCCATGATCCAATTTATTCACCCCTCTCTTCAGCACTAATCCTTGTTTCTAAACAATGCAATATCTATCATAATGACCAGATAGGATGTCATTAATCCTATTATAACAGCAATAATATGTATTTCCGCTTCATAACGCAGAGCAATTATTATTGCTAATGCAGCACCTGCAAATCTTGATAAAGTCCCAAGACCTCTGGCTTTTTCCTCTTTAGCCACTGCATCTGTGAAATCGACAATTTTCTTTTGCAGAAGGTATAAGTTATAAAAACTGACAACACTCCCTAAAAGCAGTCCGAGAAAAACACGAGTATACGGCGTAAACCCAGCGCCCAGTACCAGTATTGCGAGAAGGTAGAACATCCACTTCCGTTGACGTTTTATCATATTTTCATATTCCGACATAGTTCCCTCTTCTCCTGTAATTTCGAACAAACATAGCACAACCAATCTTATTTTACATCGATAAGGGCTTGTCTGATTACTACGTATAGCTGTTGAATTTAAAGTAAGCTATGTTAGTGGAATTCGACATTTTATGTACTTGATGCTTTTTCTCCTGAGAGTCGATTCTTTTCACATATAAAAAATGAAGAAAATGTGAGATTAATCACAGTATTGTAGAATGCTTCGATGTATGATGTATTTATCTTCATCTAAAATAAACATAACTATCATAGCATATTGTAACCCCTATCATTCCACACTAAATTAGTGTACAATAGCCCCACCTTGTTGTCAATTGGTTTAAAGGATGTTTTACATTTTCTTTAGCTGCCACTTTCTTCATTATTTTCCATGAGGATTTCGCAATGAATCAGATTTTGGAAACAGTAAGAAACCCTGTTTATTATTATATAGGAAACGCCACATCTATTAAGTGACATTTCTGTGAACAAGTGCTGTTTTTCGACAATTTTTCGAGACTGGCTTTTAAAGGCTTTTCGAATGCAAACTTCTCGTCCTAGCGAAAAGATTTGGGACTGCGATTTCTCGTCCCAGCGAAGTGCTTTGGGACTGCGATTTCTCGTCCCAGCGAAGTGCTTTGGGACTGCGATTTCTCGTCCCAGCGAAGTGCTTTGGGACTGCGATTTCTCGTCCCAGCGAAGTGCTTTGTTGTTTTTGTCATAATTGATATAAAGTAAAGGACGACGTGAGTAATAGTTCCATAAACGCAATGTGTGGTCATTAGAACTTGAAGAAATCTGTTGCTAATAGTTACACGAAATGCTCTCGATGCCCAATTGATGCAGGGGGCGAACGGGCGCATTACATGTCTTTCTACAACCAAACAAGGTTGAAACACAGTCGAATAAGTGTATAATATATTTTTCTAGGTCAGAACAAATATAACATTTTATATTTACTGCGAAGATTAATTCGCATTGCTATAAAACTTACGAAAAAAGCATTTATATAAAATCATATTCATTTACTATTTGCGGTTCCCCGCTCACTCGATATACAGGACGGTTTCATAACTTTCATATTGCCCGTTTTCCAGATAAATCGTGATTAGTGCATTATAATGTCCAGGGCTGCCTAATTCTGATTTTTTTAGTTCCCCTTCATTCATCCCGATTTTTATATTATTTAGCATTAATAAATTCCGTTCAAACATTAGTGTATCGGGGTCGTATAAATCTACTTCTACACGTGCTGTTGGATCTGTCACATATAATTGATATGTGAGTATATCATCAGAAAAAGGTTTTAATGAAAATTCAAAACCCATTGCTTTCGGATTATCCGCTGACTTATTGACAAATAAGTAAGGCAAATGAAACTCCTCATTATCTTGGTGTAATGTAAGCCATCCCTGATGTATTCCTTCATTTAATTGAGAAGAGTTTATATCGAGTTCGATCGGCAATGTTTTGCGATTTCCCCCTTCAATTTGAAATGTTTTTGGCAGCTCCCAGGTAATCCCTTGTTTCTTTAATGGGATATCAAAGGTATAGCTTTGCGTTTGATTTGTCGTATTTTCAATCGTTAAGTCTATCGTTTTTGCTTCCTTGTAAGCATTTATTTTCCCAAAAGAAAGGAGTGGATCATGAATTATTGTATTTGTATTAATTGCTTGATCGACTTGAATTTTCCCCATACCTTGAATAATTGGCTCCAGGACTTCTTCTTTTTCCGTCTCCATTCGTTGTGCAGTTGTCTTAATCGCTCCAAAAATTTGTTCTGTTGTCCATTCAGGATGCGCTTCTTTTATTAATGCGATCGCACCTGCAACATGCGGTGCAGCCATACTTGTTCCTTGCAACTCCTGATAACCGCCAGGAACCGTACTTAAAATATTTGTTCCAGGTGCGAGCACATCAGGCTTGATATCCCAGTTAACCGTTACAGGACCACGCGAACTGAAATCCGCTATCGTGCTCGTTGTTTTTTTGTATGCTGTTTCCATTTGAAAAGAGGAATTTTGCATTTGGTTTTTCAACCATTCGCCATCTTGTTTGGAGATTGCTACTACAGGAATGTTAATTGGATTTCTATTTTCAACCATTCCTTGAAAAATTCCATCTTCATTGTTATAAATCACTACAGCAATTGCACCAGCCTCTTCCGCTTGTTTCGCTTTTTCATAAAAAGGGACATCATTTCGGGCAAAAAGTGCTATTTTGCCATGTAAATTTATTTCGCTTTCTGCATTTACAATTGGGTATGATTTTTCTAAGTCCCATGCAGCAGAACCAGTCATTGGCATAAGTTGGATCGATTTATTCAATAATGATTCATATAAATATGGGATCTGCTCAGGTGGGGTGCTTGCTCCAACAGAAAGTGCTTTAGATGCAGTAGCTGGTGAGCCTACTGTCCATTCGTTTGGTCCATTATTTCCATTTGCTATGACAACTGAAATCCCAAGATCTACGGCACGATTAACTGCCATGCTTGTCGGATAATCAGGTCCATTTACAGCGTTTCCCAATGAAAGGTTCATAATATCAACACCATCTTCAACTGCTTGTTCCATTGCTGCGATAACCTGGACAGATGTTCCTGATCCCCCTGGGCCAAGTGCGCGATAAGCATAAATTTCCGCATCTGGCGCCACACCTTTTAATTCTCCGTTTGCAGCAATAATACCAGCAACATGTGTGCCATGTAATGTTGGAGGGCCTTGCTCCGGAATTGTTTCCATCGGGTCTTCATCAAGGTCTACCATATCATAGCCGGCAATATAATTTGAAATTAAATCGGCATGATTATAATCAATTCCTGTATCAATAACCCCAACTTTTATTTCTTTTCCAGTAAAGTTTGTCGTATTTAGATCAGATGGAATAACTGCATTTGTTTGTTTTGCAGCTGGAGTTGAAATTAACGGTGAAGTTGTTTGATAGGTTTGGACTGTGTGAATTGCCTTTATAAAATCCTGCGATTCCATTTTTGCCAGTTTATCAGGCGAACCTTGTAATGCCAATCCATTAAAAAGTTTCTCATATAATGCCATGACTTTAATAAAAGGGTGATAGGTTTCAATATATTCCTTATGTTCTTGCGGATCACCCTCCACTTCAATGATGATTGATTGAAGGTCATTTTCGTTTGCCCGTGTAATTGCTGGGGAGATTGTTAAAACTATAATTGCAGCTAGTATATATGAAAAAAAACGCATTGGTGGACTCCTTTTTTATGTTAGCATTTGGAGAAAGGGATGAAAATATACATCGGGGTGCGGGGTGCGGGGTGCGGGGTGCGGGGTGCGGGGTGCGGGGTGCGGGGTGCGGGGTGCGGGGTGCGGGTGTTTCCGCTCTCCCGCCGATATTTCTCGTGCTCCGGGCGATATCTCTCGCTCTCCGGGCGATATTTCCGTTCTCCGGGCGATATTTCCGCTCTCCCGCCGATATTCTCGTGCTCCGGGCGATATCCCCGCTCTCCCGCCGATATTCTCGCTCTCCCGCCGATATCTCTCGTGCTCCCGCTGATATCCTCTTGCTCCCGCCGATATTTCCGCTCTCCCGCCGATATTCTCGTGCTCCCGCCGATATCTCTCGTGCTCCGGGCGATATTTCCGCTCTCCCGCCGATATTCTCGTGCTCCCGCCGATATCTCTCGTGCTCCCGGCGATATCCCTCGTTCTCCTGGCGATATTTCCATTCTCCCGGCGATATCCTCCCTCTCCTGGCGATATTACGCTCGCTCCCGGCGATATCCTCGTTCTCCTGGCGATATCTCTCGCTCCCGGCGATATTTCCGCTCTCCTGGCGATATCCGCACGTTCAGAGCGATATTACTGTTATCGATACCAAAAATAAAAAAATTCCTAGCTAGTTCGCTAGGATAATCATTCAATCATTTGTTTGTTTGCTCATGGTTTTGCTGGTCTGTTTGATTAACATGTTCATAGGAATAATGTGCTTCAACGCCAATACCGCCTTCATTGATCATGTTGGCAATTCGCTCCTTATTTTCCAGGCTATCATAGTTGATATGCATTGCCTGTGCTTTTGTCAATTTTATCCACTCCTCTACTTTTAACTATATCATTTATATCATAATATTTCGAATTTTATTATGTATTTTCAATAAAAAAATCTTGAGATAGTTGATCGGCAAGCGATAGAATTTAATTGCAATAGAAAAGCTGCTACCTCATCTCTGGAGATAGCAGCTAATTTATTTCATTTCGTATTGCTTTAATTATTGCTTCTGGAAATATTGCCCAATCGCATCGGCAATTCTGCGGGATGCTTCCCCGTCACCGTACGGATTAGAGGCTTTTGCCATTTTGACATGAGCCTTTTCATCCGATAATAACTCATGGGCCAGGTTGAAGATCGTATCCTCATCCGTACCGGCTAATTTCAATGTTCCAGCTTCGATTCCTTCTGGGCGCTCTGTTGTATCACGCAATACTAATACAGGAACCCCCAGTGATGGCGCTTCTTCCTGCACACCACCTGAATCGGTTAAAATCAAATGGGCATGTGCTGCGAAGTTATGAAAATCTACGACACTAAGTGGTTCGATTAATTGAATCCGATCATCATTTCCTAAAATCTCATTTGCAGTTTGCTGAACAACCGGATTTAAATGCACCGGGTAAATTACCTGTATATCATCATGTGTTTCAACCAAACGCTTGATTGCACGAAACATTTGCTGCATATTGCTGCCAAGGTTTTCCCTGCGATGTGCGGTCATTAAAACAAGTCGTTTATCACCCAACGCATCAATCATTGGACTGGAATACGCTTCATCAACCGTTGTTTTCAATGCATCAATTGCTGTATTTCCTGTGACAAAAATACGATCAGCCGGCTTATTTTCATCCAATAAATTTTGTTTTGACTTTTCCGTTGGTGAAAAGTGTAAATCTGCCATGACACCTGTCAACTGCCGATTCATTTCTTCTGGGAATGGAGAGTATTTATCCCACGTTCTTAAGCCTGCTTCGACATGCCCTACAGCTATTTGATTATAATAAGCAGCAAGAGAGGCCACAAATGTAGTACTGGTATCACCATGAACTAAAACGATATCTGGCTGCGTTTCCTTCATCACTTCATCCAGCCCCTCAAGTGCTCGGGTTGTAATTTGAGCAAGGGATTGCTGCTTTTTCATGATATTCAGGTCATAATCTGGTGTTATGTTGAAAATATTCAGTACTTGATCAAGCATTTCACGATGCTGTGCTGTTACCGTTACAATTGAATCAAATTCTTCTGAGCGCTTATTTAATTCAAGAACCAGTGGCGCCATTTTTATTGCTTCCGGTCTTGTCCCAAAAATTGTCATTACCTTCATACGTTTACTCAATTTTGTCACTCCATAATTCATAATGCCCTTAAGTAGGGGAAGAAATTACCTCGTACCAAATAAGCGATCACCAGCATCGCCGAGGCCAGGAACGATATATCCTTTTTCATCTAATTTTTCATCTAATGCAGCTAAATAAATATCAACATCAGGATGCTCTTCTTTAATGACTTCTACGCCTTCAGGTGCACCAACTAAACACATTAAGCGAATATTCAGGGCGCCGCGTTTTTTCAGAGAATGGATGGCATCATTTGCTGAACCACCTGTTGCCAGCATGGGGTCAATAACGATTAGTTCCCGTTCTGAAATATCAGATGGCAATTTAATATAGTATTCCACAGGCTTTAACGTTTCAGGGTCACGATATAAACCGACATGCCCTACCTTTGCTGCCGGAATTAAATTTAACATCCCATCGACCATCCCTAATCCTGCACGTAAAATAGGAATTAAACCAATTTTTTTTCCAGCTAATACTTTTGTTTCTGTTTCCATAACCGGTGATTCAATTGTTTTTTTCTGCAGTGGCAGATTTCTCGTTATTTCAAAAGCCATCAGCATAGCTACTTCATCCACAAGCTCGCGAAATTCCTTTGTTCCAGTGTTTTTATCCCTTATGTACGTTAATTTATGCTGAATTAACGGATGATCCAGAACGAAAACATTTCCCATAATGTAAAATCACTCCTTTTAATTTGATGTATCTTTAAAATTGTACTGAAAAAAAGACAAGCTTTCAAGCTAAGTGAAGCTTATTCCAAAGATCTGGGCATTTAGTAACATTCTTTTCGACCGGTTGATTCTAATTCAGCAAGATTCGGACATTGAGTAGCATCCTCTTTGACCGGTTGCACTAGTTTCTGCTTCAATCGGACCATGAGAGCCGTTCTATTCAACCGGTTGCCTCTAATCCTGCTCCTTTCAGGTGTTGAGAAGCGTCCTACTCAACCATCCTCCTCTAATCCTGCTCCTTTCAGGTGTTGAGAAGCGTCCTACTCAACCATCCTCCTCTAATCCTGCTCCTTTCAGGTGTTGAGAAGCACTCTATTCAACCATTCCCCACTGATTCTGCTCGACTCAGGTGTTGAGATACGCCCACTGCCTAAAATTTAAAAATGAAAATGCTACTTTCCGATCTTCTAGCTGAAATTTGAGAACATCAGACAAAAGGATGCCCTCCCTCGAGGACATCCTGATCACTTAAGCATATACGGAATCAGCATACAATGGGAATTTATCAGTCAATGCTTTTACACGTTCTGCTGCTTCTTTCAATTTTGCTTCATCTTCATGATTATTTAATGATAGCGAAATAATCGCCGCAATTTCCTTCATCTCTGCTTCACCAAATCCGCGTGTAGTAACAGCTGCTGTACCAATCCGGACACCACTTGTTACGAATGGACTTTCTGTATCAAAAGGAATTGTATTTTTATTTGTTGTAATACCAATATCATCTAACACTTTTTCAGCTACTTTTCCAGTATGGTTCAGCTTCGTTACGTCTAAGAGCAACAAATGATTATCTGTACCACCTGAGACGATTCGAACACCTTCATTTACAAGTGCATCGCCTAATACACTAGCATTTCTAACAACCTGTTTTGCATATGTCTTGAAGTCATCTGACAATGCTTCCTTGAATGCTGTCGCTTTTGCCGCAATCACATGCATCAACGGGCCACCTTGCATGCCAGGGAATACAGATTTATCAATTTTTTTTGCGTATTCTTCTTTACATAAGATGACGCCACCACGTGGACCACGTAATGTTTTATGTGTGGTTGTTGTAACGAAGTCAGCATAATGAACTGGATTTTGATGCAAGCCTGCCGCAACAAGTCCAGCAATATGAGCCATATCAACCATGAGGTATGCTTCAACAGCATCGGCAATTTCACGGAATTTGGCAAAATCAATTTCCCTTGAATACGCACTTGCACCTGCAACAATTAATTTCGGCTTTACTTCTTTAGCTTTAGCCATAACCACTTCATAATCAAGCTGTTCTGTTTCTTTTTCCACACCATATTCTTCAAAATTATACAGTTTTCCACTAAAATTTACTGGACTTCCATGTGTTAAGTGACCACCATGGTTTAAATTCATTCCAAGCACTGTGTCACCCGGTTCTAAAACACTGGAATAAACAGCCATATTTGCCTGTGCACCAGAATGTGGCTGGACATTCGCATGCGCTGCGCCAAACAGTTCCTTCACACGGTCACGCGCTAAATTTTCCACGACATCCACATGCTCACAGCCACCATAATACCTTTTCCCTGGGTAGCCTTCTGCATATTTATTGGTTAAAACAGAACCCATTGCTTCCATAACCGCTTCAGAGACAAAATTTTCTGACGCAATTAATTCAATTTTCTCTTGCTGGCGCGTTTTCTCCGCCTGAATTGCTTCATACAATTCGTGATCTGCTTGCTTTACATATTCCATATGTATAACCTCCCAAATAGTATATTTTAATTTACAAATACGTGGTCTAAATCCACCGTCTTTACACAGGATACACTTTAGCTTTTGAATTTTTATCTTTTAATTGTTATCTGTTTTTTCTTTAGTCGCCTTAGCCCAAAACCGATTCTCCCTACTTTATTTAGTAGATAGTTGTTCCATTTAAGCTAGCTGCCGTGTTTCACAGATCGTGGGTTCTTGTGCATTTTACGAACTGTACCTTTTGCATCATCTTCCAAGGGTTTTTACCGTTTCAACATAATTGTAGTCACATTAGATATACGTCATTCCATCCGTAAAATCCAGTTAGTCTTCACCGATAGATTTACTATAATTTGCACGCTGACCACCAATTAATTTCGGACGGGTTCTGGCTGCCGTTACCCTGGCATTTCCAATAAAACGCTTATGAAAACGTATCGGCACTGCAACATGCTTTAACTGCATGCCAATCATTGTTTCACCAATATCCATCCCTGCAGTGGCCTGAATTTTTTCAACAACAACAGGATTTTCCATTTGTTTATACGCATACGATGCCATTGAGCCGCCTGCTGATGGAACTGGAACTACAGAAACTTCTTCAAGCTGATGTGCATGCATTATATCCTTTTCCATTACTAATGCGCGGTTTAAATGTTCACAGCATTGAAAAACGAGATGAACACCCGTTTTTTGCTGCAGCTTTTTTAATCCATCAAAAATCACTGCAGCTACTTCTTCACTGCCAGAAGTACCAATACGTTCACCTGCCACTTCGCTTGTCGAACAACCTATTACAAACAGATCTCCCTTGTGTAGAAACTCACTAGTAAGCCATTCATTTACTAGAGCTTCGGTGTTTTCTTTAAGCTTTTGATTGAAATCTATCATGCGCATTCACCTGCCATCTGATCATTTATCCTTCGTATGTTGTGATTTTTCCAATGCGATTTGCGTGGCGTCCACCATCAAATTCAGTTTCCAGCCATACTTTAGCTACTTCTCGTGCCAGCCCTGGGCCAACTACGCGTTCTCCCATTGCGAGTACGTTTGTATCATTATGCTGGCGGGTTAATTTTGCACTATAAACATCATGTGTTAGTGCACATCGAACACCTTTTACTTTATTCGCTGCAATCGACATACCAATCCCTGTTCCGCAGATGAAGATTCCCCGGTCAAACTCACCATTGGCAATCCGCTCAGCAGCAGGCAGTGCATAATCTGGATAATCGACAGATGTTTCACAGCTGCATCCCGTATCCTCATAGTCAATACCCATTTCCTCTAGTAAGCTTCTTACTTCGTTGCGAACAGTCATGCCCGCATGGTCTCCTGTAATAATTACTTTCATTGTATTCACTCCTTTTTCATCGATGTTATTGATAAAAAAACTCGAACGCTCGCACCGTCTTTCCAGATGCCAAAGTGTGAGAAGTCAGACTGAAAAAAACGGTGTGATAGCCGATTTTCTAGTTAAACTTCCCACCTCATATATTTTGTGAAATCATTAAACCACGTTAAATTGGTTAATCTGTTTATTTAAATTTTGAGCCTGATCTTCCAATTCATGGGCAAGCTCGTCCACCTTGTCAATTGTTGCTGCCTGCTCTTGAATGGAAGCGTTCACTTCCTCTGTCCCCGCAGATGTTTCCTCTGCAATTGCGGCAACTTCCTGTGACTGTCTTACCGTGTCTTGGATTGATTCTAATTGTTTGTTCACAAGGGTGGAAATACTTTCAATCTCTGTAGCCACATCATTGATAGAGCCTGACATTTGCTCAATGGCATGATTTGTTTTCGCACCATTTTCTGCTTCTTTTTTTGCAGCTAAAACATTATCGTTGATTTTACCAACAACCCTGTTTACGTCATCCTGAATGGCTGTAATCAAATCGGAAATACGCTGCACTGCTTGTGCACTCTCATCCGCTAATTTTCTAATCTCCTCGGCAACAACCGCAAAACCTCTGCCATGTTCACCAGCACGGGCCGCTTCAATCGATGCATTCAATGCAAGAAGATTGGTCTGCTCTGCAATTTCTCCAACCATTGAAATGATGGATTCCACTTGTAATGCATTTTGTTTCAAATGGTCGACATCCTTTAATGAATGCTCCTGGTCACTAGCTAATTTCTGAATGCCTGCTACCAGTTGATTTACCACATCTTTACTTGTATTTAACGTGTCAAGCATGGTTGTTGATTTCTCTTTGGATTGACCTGCCTTCAGTTGAACTTCCCCTGCAAGCTCTGTCGCAACTTCAACAGCTTCTGCCGTGTTTTGAATTGCTTCTGATGAGCTTTCTGCACCTTTCGAAATATCGTCAATCGATGCACTGATCAGTGACGAATGCTGTGCAACCTGATTCGATGCTTCTTTCATATGGATAATTGATTTATTCGTATTTTCAAAGTGGATATCTATATTATGCACCATATTCTTTAAATTTTTAAGCATCGTATCAAAAGCTAAAGATAATGATCTGATTTCATCATCTGACTTTGGCATTTCAACCGTTTGATTTAAATTCCCACTCGCCGCCTGAGATGCGACCTTTGCTAATTTCTCCAATGGTCTTGTAATCATAACAGCAGCAGCAAAGGCAAGCACACCAGACCAAATAATCCCCAGAATCAATGTGATAATTGTAAACACTTCCATCGAAACCTGCCAGTAGCCTTGGATATAATCAAACACAAAGTAAAGAAATATCGCACTGGACGTGTACGTTATGATAGCTAAAACCGTTGAAAAAAGAACTAATTTCAACCGTAGACTAAATCGGTATTTTTTCCCCATTTCCGTTTCCCCCGCCTAATCATTTAATTTTTTCTGTAATAGATCAATATATTTATCCATCTCTTTCAGCGTTTCCTGATAGATTCTTAAATCACCGCCAAAGGGATCAGAAATATCATAATTGATAAGATTTGCTTCTAGCCGTTTAATATTTTGCAAATCGTCATACAAGTGTTTTTCCAGTTTCTGATCAAGCAATGTATTATCCAGCTTGTGCTGATTTTCCTGGATAAATAGTGATCGTTTTTCTTCATAGTTTGCATATGCCTGTTTTAATTCATTCCATACTTTTTTATCGGCTTCGGAAACGTATTCTTTAAGGGTATAATATTTATCCTGAAAATTCGGATATTCCATGATTAATGATTGCTTGTGCTGGGTCGTCATCGTTAAAATAATATCTGCCCAGTGTAGAATCTTTTCTGTAACTGGTTGGGACAGATGATGGAAGGTTATGTGGTATTCCGCCAAAGCCTCTATCGCCTTGTGGTTTGCCCGCTGATTTTTCCCAGCAAAAATTCCCGCAGATTGTACCTCTGCATCCGGCATTTTTTCTTTAAGCAAGGCCTCAGCCATTGGACTCCGGCACGTATTTCCCGTACAGACAAATAAAATCTTCATCGATGAACCCCCAACGTAATTTCTTTACATCAAATATATCACATAATCAGAAATCTTGTTAGGGAAAAATCAGCTTGAAAGAAAGTGGTCCATTGTTTCTTCCTTAAGTACGATGGTAGGTGCAAACCCTGAAAAATATCATACGAAGCAATTTGATCTTTTTCATCACCCTCAAGAAACCTTCCCTCCATTAAAATAAGGCTGATCTTTTGCATTCATCCAGCAAAAAACCAACCTTGTCTTAACCAAACAATATTTTTAGTCCAAATCCACATAAAATACTTCCACCCAAAATTTCACTATAGGCACCTAATAATCCATGTACTTTCTTGCCTATAAGCATTCCAGCCCAAGCAAGGATTGTACTCGCAGCACCAAATAGGAATAAGGCAAGAGCTGTTTTAACTCCTGATATACCAAGACTTAAACCAACGGAAAAGCTGTCAATACTCACACTGAAAGCTAAGAAAAACAACCCTGCTCCAATTGGTTGAATAATTTTTTTAATGTGATGATTAAATGCAGAAAAGAACATTTGTGCACCAATTCCTATTAATAAAAGACCACCAGCTAATGCAGTTAATTGACCGATTTGCATGGAGATTACTTTTCCCAGAATAATTCCGATAAATGGCATGATGATATGAAATAATCCAATGGTAATACCGATTAACGCAATTCGTTTCAACCGTAGTCGTTGCATGCCTAGTCCCAGACTTATAGAAAAAGCATCTAACCCTAATGCAATAGCCAAAAAACATAACGAGACAAATTCACCAATAAAATATGACATCCACCATCCCCCTAGGACATGCTGTTAAAATATATGCACGTCAAAAGAGGAATATGAATAACAAAGCTACTGGAAATACTCCCACTGGCAGCTACCCTCTATTTTATGTTAGAGGATGTTTGAACACGCACTTATAGGGTACGCTAGCAAACCAACGTACCGTAGTTAAGCTAATCCAACTGTTTACTTGCTGCTTTTTTCAATCGATTCATTACTGCCTGACCAATCCCTGCTTCTGGGAAGGATTCACACAGAATAATATCCACATCCCCTTGTTTAAATCTGCGTAATGCATCATAAAGATTGGCAGCAATTTCATTCATATTTGTACCAAGGGCGATGATTTCATCTGCTGTTAAATTTTTCGCAGAATTTGTACTTGCAAGGACACCAACTCGATTGTTCTTGCTTTGTTCCTGATCAATATAATACTGCATATTATTAGCTGCACCATTCATTAACCATAATGGAACTTCAGGCGAATAGTGCCGATATTTCATCCCAGGTGATTTAGGCTTTTCACTATTATTTACGATGGCAGGATCCATCATCGCTAGTCCGACTACTTCCTCCAATTGCTCTTTTGTGATTCCACCAGGTCTGAGAATTATGGGGATATCCTGTGTACAATCAATCACAGTAGATTCTAATCCCACTCCAGTAGCTCCACCGTCGAGCAAACCAGCAATTTTTCCGTTTAAGTCAGCAAAGACATGATCCGCTGTTGTCGGACTCGGTTTTCCGGAAATATTGGCACTTGGTGCTGCAATCGGAATATCACAGCATTCCAACAGCTTTAGCGCAACTGGATGGTCAGGCATTCTCACTGCAATCGTGTGTAAGCCTGCTGTAACATTCTTTGCACATGTTCCATTACCTGGTAACACAAACGTTAATGGTCCAGGAGCAAATGTATCGATTAATTTTTCTGCATATGCAGGAAGGTTATCCACAAGCTGTTTTAATTGCTGCTTTGTAGCTACATGGGCAATTAATGGGTTATCCTGTGGACGTCCTTTTGCCGTGAAAATTTTTGCAACAGCCATTTCATTTGTTGCATCTGCCCCCAATCCATAAACAGTTTCTGTCGGAAAAGCAATTGTTTCCCCCGCTAATAACAACCCGCTCGCTTCTTCAATAGCCAATGCTTGATCGATTATTCTTTCATTTTGCAAATTCCATCGTTTTGTTTCCATTATTGCTGCTACCCCTTTTCTACTTTACATTTTAGAGGATATGAACCATTTTCGCAAAATATGGGGACAATAATGGGATATACAAGCAATAAAAAAAACTGCAGATAGTTATCCACAGGCTTTTTATGATTTATCCACCATGTAAACAATCTTATACACGAATCAACATTATTACTAACAGTTTTCTAACAAGTTATTAACATGTGTTTGTGGATAATGTGTATATCTCCTATGAAACGCTATAGGCCCACCAGCTACCTTTATCCATATCGTACTTATCTGAGAAAACCTTTTCTTTTTGTGGACAAAACTGCAATGCTTCCAGCAATATATCCACTACCGGCTGATAGCTGTGGACATATACCTTTTTTGCCTGTAGCTGTTTTGCTAATGTTAAAATAGACTCAAGCAATACTGGGAGTTTAGCAGCTTCAGAATGTGTAATGTAGAGTTGCTTTAACCAATAAACTCCTTCATCCATCCATTCTAAAATAAAGCAGCCTTCGATTTGATCCTGGATTTTCACAACATATCCCGTCTTAAGCAGGTTATCCTTTTCTACATTTTGACTTTTTGTTAGGAATTGATCGATTTCATTTTCAGAAGCTTGCTGCGCCGGAATTAATTTCACTTTTTTCACCTCTATTTTTATTTTGATCGTTTTCCCATCATTTCTATCATCTTATGCACAAACTATCAGAACTATAACCAATCAAACCATTCAAATAGAAAAAATTTAACCTCCGTTTCTTCTTCCTCTTCTACTTCTATTTCCTCCAGCTCATCGGTTTCTGCTGCAGCCACTGCCGTTCCATTAGAAAAGTCTAAAAAGCATAGCGGTGGAAAAAGCACACACCACCAATTTGCGCCTTTACCTTCACCGATCGTAATGAGTACAGCTTCATACTCCCCTGCCGGATATAAATAGGAACCATACAGTTTTATTGGAAAAGTTACGTTTTTCCCATAATCCACTGCAAATTCATTCGCTTTATTTTCTACTTTCAATACTTCTGCTACAATAGCTTCGATATCTGGAAGACGCGACTGTATCAGCTTTCTTGCTTCTTCAATATCCGTTATATGTTCCACCCAATCGGTAATCTCTTCATTCACGCTATCACGGACAATTCGCTTGAGTTGCTGATCAACCTCACTATCACTATTTGCCAGAATGCGAAGTCTAATGGCATCATCTGGAATTACCTGATAATCATCCTCTGAATCTACCTTTAAACTGACACCTTGTGGAGGCATTATAAAAAATAATAATAAACAGATAAATGCAAAAAATACTAGTTTCTTCATCTTGACTTTCCCCTTTCCATCAATTTATCACCAGTATGGGCAGGGGTAGATGATTTTAAACTAGTATTCTATAAAAATATTATTTTCCTTGAAGCGTGAGCACTTATTTCAGCTGTTTTTATAGACTATATGGTATTTCTACTACCGCAGTTGAAATACACTTTGCAGGTCTTAGGTTATCCTGTTAAGCAACCTTGTCCTTGTCCATACCACAGTACGAGAACTTCACACAGGCTAATACTATTTCCGCAGGACAAGGGAAAATTCGGCAGTGTCTGCACCTTCATAAGGAAATTGATTTATCTATTCAAGAAGTCTGTATATGTCAACTGCTTGTTACGTTTTTTAGTTTGTTAAAAATAACGTTTATGGTAGATTAGCTAAGATAATGCGATCTTTTTTATTTATATCTTGTAAAACTTTCACATCCGTTAGTGGGTAGACATTTTTGATGAGATCAGTTATTGCTTGCCCTTGTTTGAAACCTATTTCAAATGCAAATATAGCTTCTGAATTAATCAACGCTTTGGATTGATCAATTATTTTTTTATATGCAGCCAATCCATCTTCCTCTGCAAAAAGCGCCAGCTTAGGATCATAATTTTTCACTGTATCAGAAAGGGAATCCCATTCTGATTTTGCAATATAAGGTGGATTGGAAACAATCATATCCGGTCTAATCGTTTCATCAATTAATGGTTGTAGAAAATCACCTTTTCGAAAATTCACATCTGCTTGAAGGGTAGCAGCATTTTTTTCAGCCATCTTCAGAGCTTCATCTGAAATATCAGTTGCATATATTGTAGCATCAGGTAGTTCAAGTGCGAGTGTAATTGCGATAATTCCGCTACCCGTTCCAATGTCTGCAATAATTGGTCTTTTTAACTTCGACTTTGCAAGCTCTTTCATTACAAGCTGGACAAGCTCCTCCGTTTCTGGTCTAGGAATCAATACATGACTGTTCACGGAAAATTCCCGTCCATAAAACGTTTCATTGCCCGTTAAATGCTGTACTGGGATTGCCGTCAATGCATGGTTCGTGATATCTGCCTGGTATTGCTGGATCACTGTTTCAGGGACAGGCTCTTGCATCATCATATAAAACATAGAGCGGGTTACCTGTAAATGGTGCTGGAGCAAGATTTCTGCAACATGAGTTTCTCGATTATATTTTTCTAAAAAAAGAGAAGCCCACTTCAGGACTTCATATTGTTTTTTCATTTTATCCACCAATTTGTTCGAGTTTTTTCGTTTGTTCTTCGACAAGCAATGCATCAATAAATTCTTCCAATTTCCCTTGCAAAATCTGATCAAGCTTTTGAATGGTTAAACCAATACGATGATCTGTCACGCGGTTTTGTGGGAAATTATAGGTTCGAATCCGTTCTGAACGATCCCCTGTCCCCACCGCTGATTTCCTAGTTTCATCATATTCAGCCTGCGCTTCTTGCTGATATTTATCATAAATACGTGCACGGAGCACTTTCATTGCTTTTTCCTTATTTTTAATTTGCGATTTTTCATCCTGAATGGATACAACAATTCCAGTTGGGTCGTGTGTCAGACGAACCGCTGACATGGTGGTGTTAACACTTTGACCACCAGGACCACTTGATGCAAACGTATCCACACGGATATCCTTCTCATGAATTTCCACTTCAACTTCTTCTGCCTCAGGAAGAACAGCAACTGTTGCTGTTGATGTATGAATGCGACCACCAGATTCTGTTTCCGGAACTCGCTGAACACGATGTGCGCCATTCTCATACTTCAGCTTGGAATAAGCACCAGTTCCATTAATCATAAAAATGATCTCTTTATAGCCGCCAACTCCGGTTGAATGTGCTTCCATTACATCTATTTTCCATCCCTGGGTCTCTGCATAGCGGCTGTACATCCGGTATAAGTCTCCTGCAAATAGCGCTGCTTCATCTCCACCAGCAGCTCCGCGGATTTCCATAAACACGTTTCTATCATCATTTGGATTCTTTGGCAGAAGCAGAATCTTCATTTTCTCCTCCAGATCTTCCTTTGTCTCGGCAAGCTCTGAGATTTCAGCTTTCACCATTTCATACATTTCATCATCTAGATTATCTTCAAGCATTTCCTTTGCATCTTTCAACTGGGTAGATATATCTTTATATTCACGATATGTTTGAATAACATCCTCCAGCCCAGACTGCTCCTTAGAATATTCACGAAGGTTATTGTTATCACTAATAACTTCCGGATCACTGAGCAATTCATTTAATTTATTATAACGATCTTCCAATGATTGCAAACGATCTAACATCACGGTCACCTCTTTTTCGATTAACAGTATAATTATAATACACCCAGCTAAGCAGGTCAAAATTATTCCTGAATGAGCTTTTTGCGATGTGCCACTTTTCTAGTTTTACGAGCAAAAAAATAAAGGTTTTATTTTTTTGA
>NZ_BAAKSZ010000027.1:0-41871 GCF_059698015.1 Oceanobacillus sp. NCCP-135
TGATCCCATCACCAACAAGAACCCTGTGCTCGGCAACTTTAACAGTAGGAATATTCTCTTTTACAATAGTCCCCATTTCTTCCGCACGGAGTCGATGTCCCATGAATCTGCACGAAAAAAGTGTAGGATATTTTTATAATGATTTGGGTGCAACTCTAAAATTCGGATAAAAGAAGTCGCCACCATTTTGTCGACACCCATCATGAAGCCAATAATGATTACAGCAAACCATTCATAGGCAGCCTTGCGGGAAAAACACGTTCTGAATTCAACAAGCAAGTTATGGAGAAATTTCCACACTCCTGCAAATCCCCCTGTGTTAGGATAGAAGTCGCATAGAACTAAGTGTATACTTAAGTAAATATGCGGAGAATGAATAAAATGACTAAAAATACAGGTGTATGATATTCAATAGAAGAAAAAGAAACTGTAATAGCAAGAATGATGCCACCTTATAATGAATCAGTTAGCAAGCTTAGTAGAGAACTTGGAATATCAGTTGCCTCTTTGTACACTTGGAGAAAAGAAGCACGTAAAACCGGAAACGTCACTCCTGGGAACGGAAAGGTATCAGAAAAATGGAGTAGTGAAGATAAATGCCTTGTTGTATTGAAAACCGATACGATGAACAAGGTTGAGTTGGTAGAATACTGCCGTCAGAAAGGATTATACAAAGAGCAAATAGTAGCCTGGAAAAGGACTAGTATAATGGCGCATGATCGTGATTTATCCCAATCAAAACAGTTAAATCATGAATTGAAGGAAGAAAAAATCAAAGCAAAGACGCTGGAAAAGGAACTTCAAAAGAAGGAATATTAAATATCAAAAGTAAAGAATTGATAATTAAAATACAATGTTGAGAACTTGAAAGAATTGTAGTGTTTTCGATAAACCGTTATACTAAATAAGTAGATTAATCGGGCGTGCCAGGCAATACTTGTTAATTTGAAAAGTATAGGAGTTGAGTATTTATGGAGAAAATCATGGTGGACACGTACAAATTAGACAGAATTTCAGCTAAAATGGCAAAGGATTTCGGTACAATACCTAAAGGACAAGAAGAGGACTATGCACTCCATTTTGCTTCAATGGAAGGGAATATGTTGAAACTCCATCGCCAAGATGCCAGTCACACAGGACGACAAGCAATTACAGCTATTAAAATGGCATTGTTTACCATAGATGGATATATCAAACAGGTTGAGTACGATTTCAGCAGTCATAATACCTCGGAAAATCAGGCTTTATTGCATGGGCTTCTTATGAGCTTCGACCCTTTTACCAATAAAGCAGTTCATGAAGTTGTAATAGTAGAAGATGAAGCTTTTGATGCAGAAGAATACTTCAGGATTCCAATTAAATGTTTGTTAAGAATTGAAAAGTCCATAAAGCACTGGACGAAGAGATCAGGGACGAACGGCTATTTTAACTTTATCGAGAATCATATGGGGCAGGTAATAGGAAGGGATAATGAAATGAAGTTTACTGTTTTAGCAAAAGAAGAAAAGATTTAATTACCTTCTAAAATGGACAATTTAAACATCTAATAGTAATTTGCTCTGAGGATTGGATATTCTACAAGTGATATTCCTATAAAGATTGCAGATGGTCATTCTACAAAATCAATTAAAATACGAAATGAAAAAATGGATAGAAGATTTTTGTAATAATGATAAAAAACTTGAAAAGCAACTTAGAGATATACTATTGCAAAATAAACTCTTAATAAGAAACTTGAATAAATTTTTTAATCAGCATAACAGTCAAGCTATGAAAAGACAAATAACAGAATATGTTAGACTGAAAATATCTAAAATAAATTGCGGTAATTGTGAAAGTGCAAATATGATATTAACATTCTCGGAAAACTTCATTTATAATTCGTGTAATAAGAAATTAATTTCACAGAATGCTCAATACGAAAATATAAAGAAAAAATGCATGTATTGTAATAATCCTATAGCACCTTATTCTAATATGGTCTGCTCAACTTGCAGAAAAACAGTAGAATTTGAGTATTTTGAGTGTTGAGAATGTATAAGTTTACCTGATACAGAGAACAATCCTATTGAAGAAAACTGAATTGCTATCGTAATCAAGCCCTCAAAGGAACAACTGGGCCAGATGAAAGAGATCAGTCTCCTGAGTGAAAGCTTATAGCTTGCACTTATGCAGTTAGAAAGTAGTTATTACTGTAAAGTATGCAGATAAACTCTTATTGGTCGGATGACAAATTAGCCAATCAACTTCCAGCACAGGATTACTTTTTGGAAGAAGGGATTTGAAAGTTGAGAGACATGAGGTGGAAGTTAGAAAAATAAGCAAAAGTTGAGAGACAATACATGAACGCAGTTATCTCTCAATATTAATTGCTTTTCTCTCAACTAAATCCCCGCATCTCTCAACGCTTAAACCACTATCATAGAAGCACTTGACAGTAAGAATGCAAATGTTATTTTAAAATAAATCATTATCATTCGGATTCCATTGACAACCTATATCGAAAATAGTAATATAGTTACACACCATAATAAAAAGCGTATAATTTCGGGGATATGGCTCAGAGTTTCTACCAGACTGCCGTAAATAGTCTGACTACGCAGGTATAGTGAATTCGAAATAGAAACCCATTTGCAAGGTTGCAGATGGCTCTTTCATTTTTTAAATTACTTTTCCCTGTATAGTTTAAGTAGCGCTCCTGGATAATAGATCATGAGCGCTTTTATTTTTTAACATCGAGGGGGAAGCTGTAATGAAGAAGTATTTTCGTTTTGAGCAATTAGGTACAAATTATAAAACAGAATTTATGGCTGGTATGACCACATTTTTAGCCATGGTCTATATTCTATTCGTTAACCCGTCAATTCTGGGGGAAACAGGAATGGATCAGGATGCTGTATTTGCAGCGACAGCCATTGCTGCAGCAGTAGGATCCTTATTTATGGGAATCATTGCTAAATATCCGATCGTACTTGCGCCGGGTATGGGATTGAATGCATTTTTTGCTTACACCGTTGTTCTTGGGTATGGTATTCCGTGGGAAACGGCATTAGCCGGGGTTTTAGCATCAGGAATTATTTTTATTATTTTAACGGTAACAGGAATCAGGGAAATTATTATTAATGCAATTCCAGCTAATCTAAAAATGGCAGTAGGTGCTGGGATCGGTTTATTTATTGCATTTGTTGGTCTGCAAAGTGCGGAAATTGTTGTTGCTAATGAAGCTACCTTGCTTGGGATTGGTGATATAACAAATCCAACAGTGCTACTAGCAATATTTGGTCTTATTATATCGGTTATTTTACTTACGATTGGTTTAAAAGCTGGTATCTTTTTTGGAATGATCATCACTGCAATTGTCGGCATAATGTTCGGTTTGATTGCTGCGCCTACAGGAATTGGCGAAATCGTAAGTGGTGTGCCAAGCTTAGCGCCAACATTTGGTCAGGCATTCTTACACTTTGGTGAGATTTTTACCATCGAAATGCTTGTTGTGATTTTAACATTTCTCTTCGTTGATTTCTTTGATACGGCTGGAACACTTGTTGCAGTAGCTTCACAAGCCGGTCTCTTGAAAGATAATAAACTTCCACGTGCGGGAAAAGCGTTATTTGCTGATTCAGCAGCAACCGTAGTAGGGGCAAGTATTGGTACGTCAACAACAACTTCCTATGTCGAGTCAACTGCAGGGGTTGGGGTTGGAGGAAGAACTGGATTTACGGCAATCGTTGCAGCGGGATTCTTCCTTCTGGCAATATTTTTCTCCCCACTATTAAGTGTTGTGACAGCACAAGTAACCGCACCAGCATTGATTATTGTAGGAGTCATGATGGCGGCTTCATTGAAAAACATTGAATGGGATCAATTTGAAATCGCAGTACCAGCATTTTTAACCATCTTAATGATGCCGTTAACGTACAGTATTGCAACAGGGATTGCGATTGGATTTATTTTCTATCCAATTACAATGATCCTGAAAGGCCGTGCGAAAGAAATACATCCAATTATGTATGGATTGTTTGTTGTGTTTGTTTTGTATTTTATTTTCTTGTCGTGAAACATGGTGAAACATGGGGACGGTTCTCGCACCTCAGTCTACAGATTATTCAAAAAGATGAAACGCGAGAACCGTCCCCACGTTTACCCAACACATGGTAAACTGTCAGCAATATGGTTCCAATCAATGCTAGAATTCCCATTCCGAAGTACAATGTACTGCCACCGGAGGAATCGATTAATGCACCACCAACCAGTGAGCCAATGATTCCTGATAGTCCGAAAAATGTTGCAAAAAAGATCAGGTGACCAGTAGATTGCAGTAGCTTTGGAATGAGTCTGGATACATAACTGAATGATGCTAAATAAAATAAGCCAAATGATAATCCATGTGTGAATTGCAGGGCAATAATATAGATCGGGTTATCTATCATGGCATAAACGAACCAACGGACACTGTATAGAGCACCCGCAGCAATTATAAAGATTAACGGGTGGTATTTCCTAAACCAGAAGCCTGCAGTAGCAAATACTGCTGCTTCTGTAAGTACGCCAACAAACCATGCTAGGCCGACTAATCCTTCACTTCCACCAAGCTGGGCAATATATAAACCAATAAAGCTATCATTCGCACGATGGGTAATACTTAGAAGCATAATGAATAAAAGGAAAATCACAAATGGTTTGCTCTTAATGATTTTCGTAACATCTTTTAACTGAACAGGTTCAGAGTCTACTTTTACATCGGTAAGTCGAAAGGTTACAATAAGTGCAATCGTACCGAAAAATAAATAAGGAATAATCATGTATTGAATTCCGACTCTCGTCAGGATTTCACCAATAACAAGGGATGAAGTTGCAAATCCGACGGAACCCCACATCCGGATTGTCCCAAAGGAAACACCTAAATCATCAGCTCGCCTCTGTGCCAGACTGTCTCCCAATGCGCCAATAGGGGTAACGAAAAAATAGAAAACAGCTCCCATTAACAGTATGGCAATCAATGCATCCATCTGAAAGAATAATACACTGGTCACAAGGAGTCCGATAATGCAGATTTGGAGGATTCGTTTCACTGTTTTGTATTTATCACTCATATATCCCCAAAACGGTTGGGCAACAATGGAAGCAAGTGGACCAATGGCTAATACCCAGCCAATTTCAGTACCATTCAGTCCTTTATATTTTAAATATAACGGTAAGTAACTTAGAATAATCGTATTTGTTGCATGAAAACTAAATAATAACATTTTTAATGGTGTTAATGAATTGCTTTTTGACAAAAATATTCTCCCCTAACGTAGGTGTCTAACCGTACATATGCTATTAGAATACTATATCACTTTTTCGGTGGTTTGTATGCTAACAGTTTTCAATAAAAGCTGTGAGGCAATTTTTAAGGAGGAGGTAAACATATGAAACCATTAATTGGGGTAACCTCATCCATGGAAATGGATCAACTCCACTACACTGTCACGAACAGAAATATCAAAGCAATTTCACGGGTTGGAGGAATACCCTTGATGCTGCCATATCTATTGAAAGATGAAGACATCGATCAAATTGCAAATGAAATTGATGGCTTGTATTTAACAGGGGGGTATGACATTGATCCAACATTATTCGGAGAAGAACCCCATTCTAAACTGGGTATAATCATTCCTGATCGGGATCAATTTGAAATGGCACTAATAAAAAAGCTGCTTCGAATGGGCAAACCAATTTTAGGCGTATGTCGAGGATGTCAAATTTTAAATGTTGCAGCAGGCGGGGATATGTATCAGGATATTGATGCACAGATAGACAGGGAATTGCTGCAGCATACACAGAAAGCGCCATTGAAGCATGGATCACACTATGTAAATGTACTAAACTCCTCATTGTTGCATCAGTTAACAGGATTAGAGAAACTTCGTATAAATAGCTGGCATCATCAGGCAAATCGCAGTGTGCCGGATTCCTTTCAAGTAAGTGGAGTGGCTAGTGATGGGATCATTGAGGCAATAGAAAGTAACATCCAGCCATTTGTACTTGGCTTGCAGTGGCATCCGGAGGGGATGAATGATGAAGCTTCTTTGAAAATTTATCAAGGATTTATGGCTGCCTGTTTAGAATATAAGAAACGTGCATAAATCTGCACGTTTCTTTACTTTTTCCAATTCGCTTCAATAAACTCATCCCGGCCTGATTTAGCACGGTCTGCTTTATATTCCTTCTCATTTTTTTTATAAAAATCCTGATGATCGTCTTCAGCAGGATAGAACGGGACTGCTGGAAGAATTTTAGTTACAATCGGTTTTGAAAATTTCCCACTTTGATCAAGCGTTTGCTTGGAGATTTTAGCTGCATTCCTTTGTTCATTATTATGATAAAAAATCGCTGTGCGGTATGAATCTCCACGATCTTGAAATTGTCCGCCATCATCGGTTGGATCAATTTGCTGCCAATAGATTTTTAAAATTTCTTCGTATGTAATAATAGTAGGATCAAACGTAATTTCTACTGCTTCATAGTGACCAGATGTGCCGCTTTTCACCTCTTCATAGGTAGGATTTTTTAGATGTCCACCTTTATAGCCTGATACAACACTTTGTACACCATCCCATTGATCAAATGGTTTTACCATACACCAAAAGCAGCCGCCAGCGAAAATTGCCTTATTTATCGTCAATGTATCTTCCCCCATAAATGATTGTTATAGTTACAATTAAAAGATTTTTCGAGTAGAATAAAGATACTATAACATATAATTAAAGCAGGTGACATAATGGACGAACCATATGTACATAAAATTTTTATCGGTGAAGTAAAGCAAATGGGTGATCCTAACGCACAAACCAAAATGGACAGATCATGGGAAAGTGGTATTTTTAAAAAGGAAATGAATAGAAATATTTGGCTTGGAAAAACAGGTTTTATAGGTGATGAGGTTGCTGATAAAAAGAATCATGGTGGTCCGGAAAAAGCAGTCTTTGCCTATCCGATTAAACATTATACCTTTTGGAAGGAAGAATTGGAGCAAGACTTCATCGATATGGGGGCATTTGGGGAAAACCTTGCTGTTCTGGAAATGGATGAATTCTCCGTTTGTATTGGGGATACTTATAAAATAGGAGATGCAATCATTCAGGTGTCTCAGCCGCGTCAGCCCTGCTGGAAGCCAGCACGTCGTTTTCGGATTATGGACTTTGCATTACGTATTCAAAACAGTGGAAGAACTGGCTGGTATTTCCGGGTTCTGCAGGAAGGAAATGTGCAGGCGGGCTCCGATTTGGAACTCATTGAACGTCCATACTCGATGTGGTCGATTCAGGCATGCAATGAAGTCATGCATGTATATAAAGATGATTTGCGATTGGCAGATGAACTCGCGTCCTGTCCATTGCTGGCTGAAAACTGGAAGCGCACATTACATAAACGATTGCGTGGGCAGTCTTCCAATATCGAAAGGCGAGTATTTGGTCCGAATAAATAATGAAATAGATGTCACCTGCTTAAAATGATAAATGATTGTAATTTAAGCAGGTGGCATTAAACTTAATCATCCTCCAGCAAACGTACATTTACTCTATTTCTCCTGCTTGTTTCTGAAATCAGACGATGTAGTTGAATAAAGACAAGGCCATTTTTGTATGTTGCTTTAATTTTATCTGCGCGAACCGGGAAAGGTAATGATATTCTCCGCTCAAACACCCCCTGCAATATTTCTTCTTTAATTGCAGTTCCACCTAAATGATGAATATCAATCGTACCTCTAAGCTCAAGTGTGGCATAATCTACATAAATGTCAATTTGATATAAATCATCCAATCCAGGCATATTAACAATACACATTACCTCATGATCAGATTGATACATATTTATTTGCGGTATAGTTGGTTTAATAATACCATCAAACTCTTTCCAAAAATTTTCACCAAAAAACTGATCCAAATTTTTTTTCCAATCTCCCATTTGTTTAAATGGATCCATGATATCACCTCAGATAGTTATTTGATAAAGCAAGTATAAAATTGTACTACATATTAAGAAGAAAGTTAGATGAAGAAATCGATTATTTCACCGGTTTCTATCAATCATTCTTAGAGTAACATTTATAAATACGACCTCTGACTTTTCGCCTCTAGAAAAACAAGGCAACATTTTTCTTCTATACAATATGCCCAGAAGCATTTAGTGGTGAAATAGGATGATTGGATGAAGTTTATTTTTTTGCATATAATTATTTTTAAATAGTACAATAGAATGTATTCTAAGAAGATAGAGAATGTAGGAGGGCTTCACAAGGAGGGCTTCAAGTTGCTGGAAAATGCATATATAATGGTCGCAATTATTCTTATAATAAATATCGTGTATGTATCCCTATCAACAATTCGCATGATCTTGACATTAAAAGGACGCCGATATATTGCTGCCTTTGTCAGCATGTTTGAAATTGTTATCTATGTTGTGGGACTCGGTCTGGTGCTGGATAACCTGGATCAAATCCAGAATCTAGTTGCATATGCAATTGGTTTTGGAACAGGCGTAGTAGTTGGAACGAAAATTGAAGAAAAATTAGCACTGGGGTATATCACCGTAAATGTTGTTTCATCCAATCCAGATATTGAATTCACACGTAAGCTGCGGGATAAAGGATATGGTGTAACGAGCTGGTTTTCTTATGGAATGGAAGGCGATCGTTTGTCCATGCAAATTTTAACACCGAGAAAGTACGAATTAAAACTGTTTGAAACCATCCAGGAAATAGACCCAAAGGCGTTTATTATTGCTTATGAACCGAAACAAATCCATGGCGGCTTCTGGGTGAAACAAGTACGTAAAGGTAGATTGATGAATCCCAAGAAGCGTAATGTCAATCTTGATGATAAGCATAAGCCGAAGGAACCGGGAGTAGGGGATAAGCAAGAAACTAGTTCGGAAAAAGGTGAATAAGAGATGTTGAAGATGAATGGGTTGTAGTGACCTGTTCATTTTTAAAAGATACAAAAGTATAAACGAAATCGGCTCTTTCGCCGATTTCTTCAAATCCGACCTCTGACCTCTAGAAAGACGCTTTAGCGGTTTTCTTATATATAGACTCTTATGGTAAACTGTAGGACTGCACTTCGTTCGCAGCGCAAAAATACTGGGACTGCGTACTGCTCGCCCCATCGAAACCATTTGTTGCTTATTTAATTAAATACAATGTAATCAATCTAACATTATATGTTAAAATAATAGAAGATTAAGATTATTGGAAAGGAGGTGAGAAGGATGGAGAGTATACCAATTATTCAAAGCCAACTTACGCCACCACCGATAAGAGAAAGGTTTATACAACGTAGAAATTTAAATAAAAAGTTGATTAATATATCTAAATATCCGCTTACTTTGCTATGTGCTGGTGCAGGATATGGTAAAAGTACGGCACTGTCTTTATTTATTCAAGATACAAAATCAAGTGCCTGTTGGTATTCTATCTCTCAAAATGATGATGACATCCTCCCTTTTCTAACCAAACTGATAAAATCGATCAGACAGCGGCATAGTATGTTTGGTGAGTCAGTTCAGAAGGACTTGGAAAATCTGGATAACTATTTGAACATGGAACAAATAGTTGCACTTGCCAGTTCTTTTATCAATGAAGTAGTTCATTTGAATGAAGAAATTATATTATGTTTAGATGATTATCATTATGTCTTAAATTCCAATGAAATCGAAAAGTGGATGTTGTTTCTAATCGAACACATTCCGTCAAATCTACATGTGATTGTATCAAGCAGGAAAAAACCAAGATGGCATGTTCTTCCTAAGTTGAAAATTCAAGGGGATTTGCTGGAGCTTACGCAGCTGGACTTATTGTTGTCCCCTGATGAAATGCACTTTATGCTGGAAGATGTCTATCAAGTAAAGGTTTCGGAGGAAGAAGTTACTAAAATTTATCAATTGACGGAAGGATGGGCAATTGCATTTAATATGCTAGCCCAGCAGATTGATACAGGAATCTCAATGGAAGCAATTCATCAAAATCAAAAGAATTCCTTAAAGGATTTATTTGATTATTTAGCGACAGAAGTATTATCTAAGCAATCATTAATTATCCAGCAATTTTTAATGCAATCCAGTGTATTGGATGTATTAGCCCCAAATATTTGTGATGAGATTTTGCAAATTCAAGGCTCGGAGGAAATTTTAACAGGTCTGGTCGAGCAAAATTTATTTATCGTTGAAGGAGATGGAAACTATTATCGATATCATGCATTATTTAAATCGTTTTTGGAAAATAATTTACTAAAAAAATATGTGAATGAATTTAATCATGTACATATCCGAGCGGCACGTTACTATGAAAAGTCAGAGGATGTAGAAACAGCTTTGCACCATTATTCAAAACTAAAGGAATATAAATCAATCGCCTATTTACTAAACAAGCATGGATTAATAATTCTTAAGTCCGGTCGACTTCAAACCTTGTATGATATGTTGGTGAAATTACCAAGGGAAAACAAACAGCAATATCCCATTCTTTATTTTTTTCAGGGAGAGATTGAACGATACCGATCCTTATATGAGCAGGCTGAGCAAAACTATGAAACTATAATTGATTTGCTTCCTAATAAAGAACAGGAAGATTATTACCTAACTGGGTTAGCTTTAGAAGGAAAGGCACGGATATATCTTGATACAATTCAGCCTGGTAGGGCAGAGAGATTTGTAAATCAGGCGATCCAAATGAGAGAAAAAGCGAATGCTCCAAAAGAGGAAATGGCGCAATTATATTTGCTGATGGCAGAAAATTTATTAAATGCAGGACAAGCCAGTAAAGCGGATTCCTGGTTCGATCGTGCAAAACAATTAAATTTGCCGTTGGAAGAAAGTAATCTAAAGTCAAGAATTTATCTTCGCACAGGCAGATTAGCAAAAGCAAAAGAAATTTTAATGGAACGAAAACAAAAGGAACATAGCAATAAACATTTACCCCAGTCACATCGGGAAACAGATATCCTATTATCCATTATAGAAGCTTTTATGGGAAATGCAGAACATAGCAAAGCATTAGCTGCTGATGGAATTCAATTAGGTTTATCCATTCAATCCCCGTTTGTGGAATCCTGTGGCTGGATGCGGATGGGTCATGCTGTTCAATTATTGGATCATTATGAAACAGATCTGGCCATTCAATGCTATGAAACAGCATTGGATATCATGGAAAAGATAAAAGTTTCCAGAGGAAAAGCGGAACCTTATATGGGACTTTCCATTCTTTATGGTAGAAAGCGGGAATATAATCGAGCAATAGCAAATGCCAATAAAGGGTTAATGGAAACCGAAAAAGTAAAAGATCGCTGGCTTAGTGGGCTTATAAAAATGGGAATGGGTATAACTGAAATATATAACAACAACTATGAACAAGCTCAGAAATTGATTGAACAGGTAAGAACAGATATGAATTCATGTGGAGATCATTATGGAATAATGGTAACCGCATTTTGGAGTGCATTTATTTTCTTTGAAAAAGGAGATGACGATAAGTTTAAGCGTGAAATGGAGCTTTTCCTCCACGAAGTTCAAACAGAGGAATATGATTTTTTTATAAAACGAAGAACAACATTTGGACCAACAGACATTCAAAATATTGCTCCGATGCTACTAAAAACGAAAGCGCTGAACATCAAGACACCATTTGTTACTAGATTATTGTATGAACTTGGTCTTGATGAAACGATTAAAAACCATCCAGGTTATACACTAGTGATTCACACACTTGGTCAATTAAAAGTATGGCTGGGAACGAAGCAGATAGAGGCAAAGGACTGGCAGCGTGGGAAAGCGAAAGAGCTGTTTGAACTGTTTATTACTAACAGGAACAAATTATTGCAAAAGGAAGAGATTTTCCAATTTCTTTGGCAGGAGCAAGATGAAAAAACGGCGAATAAAAATTTTAAAGTAGCACTTAATGCTTTACTGAAAGTGCTGGAGCCGGAAAGAAGAGCGAGAGAAGACTCCTATTTTATTTTGCGGCAGGGAAGTTCTTATGGATTTAATCCAAATGCGGGTTACGAGTTGGATATTAATAGATTTGAAGAATTGATCATGAAGGGTTTGGAAGAAAAAGATTCGAAACGTTCCTTAGAGTTACTTAAAAAAGGATTGAAATTATACCAGGATGACTATTTAGCGGATCTTCACTTTATAAGTTGGTGTTCTGCTGAAAGGGATCGTCTGCGGTTAATATACTTAAGAGGAGCGGAAAAGCTATCCCAGGCAGCAGTTCGGTTACTTGAGTTTAACCTCTGTATAGAATGGTGTGAAAGAATTTTAGCAATTGACAATACATGGGAAGAAGCATATCGCTTGATGATGTATTGTTACTATCAAAAGAATAATCGTCCTCAGGCAATTAAATGGTATGAAAAATGCTCCGATATATTGGAGCAGGAACTCGGTGTAGAACCAATGGAGCCTACGATTGAAATGTACCATTTGATCATGGAGTCTGAAGAATTGGATACGTATTGAAAAACCCTCTTAATAATTAAAATTAAGGGGGTTAAAAAATTACATAAAATAACACTTGCTAATTGTTAGAAACTTTTGTATAATCTAAAACTGAGAGGTGAATCATATGTCAGTTATTAACGGAAATCAATTGACTACAAAAGGTATGAAGACAAGGAAGAAGATTTTAGATACAGCGGAAGAAATTATTGGGGAAAAGGGATATTTTGAAGCTTCAATTGTTGAAATAACTGTAAAGGCTGGTGTTGCACAAGGGACATTTTATAATTATTTTCCTACAAAAAAAGCAGTCTATGATGAACTGATCTATCAATTGAGTTCCAGTTTTCGTTATCAAATAAAAATTGCAATGGAAGAAAAAATAACATTTGAAGAAAAACAGCGAGCAGGTTACTTAGCTTTTTTTAAATGGGTGGCTGACCATCGTAATTTGTATAGTATTGTACAGCAGTCGGTATTAGTTGATAAAGACCTCTATCGCTGGTATTACGAGAAAATCGCAAATGGATTTATTAAATCGATTGAAGAAGCTATTGATAATCAAGAATGCAAAGTGTTAAATCCGGAAGCAGTTGCCTATTGTTTAATGGGGATTGGTCAGTTTATTGGTATGCGTTGGGTTCTATGGGAAGAGGAATTAGTTCCAGATGAAGTATTTGATGAAGCAATGGAAGTAATCTTTAATGGATTAGGTCAAAAGGAGGTGAAGTAAATGGAGGCTATTTCCTACTGGATTCATAAACGATCCTTTATAACACCAGATCGAGTGGCTTTAATTAGTGAAGCTAATCAATATACGTATCAGGAATTTTCAAAAAAAATTAATCTTATGGCTGCAATGCTGCAAAATAAATATCTTCTGCAAAAGGGGGATAGAGTAGCTATTCTATCACAAAATCGCGAAGAATTTATGATTTCTTATTTTGCAATCGCACAATTAGGGTTGATCGCAGTACCATTAAATATTCGACTTACTGTTTCTGAATTAGCTTTTCAAGTAAACGACAGTGGTGCAAAATGTATTTTTTATGAAGAAAAAACAGAAGAGCTTTTCAATGGTATTTGCAACCATGCTAAATTTGAAAGCGCTGTCTCCTTTGATGCAAATGAAGCTATTCCGGATCAAAAAGCAAAAAGTGTACAAATTGATGTTGAAAATGATCCCTTTATTATTTGCTATACATCAGGGACAACTGGCAGACCTAAGGGTGCAGTTTTAACACAGGCGAATATGTTTTGGAATGCAATTAATAATCAATATGCAATTGATATCACATCGAAAGACATCGTAAATGTGCTGCTGCCATTATTTCATATCGGTGGAATTGGATTATTTGCATTTCCAGTATTACTTGCTGGGGGGACTGTTATTATCCCTGGAAAATTTGATCCTGTAATGACAATACGTATGATTGAAGACTATAACGTAACAATTGTGATGGGGGTGCCAGTTATCCATGACGCAATTCGAAAACATCCTGCTTTTGAATCAGCAGATTTTGAATCTGTAAGATGGTTCTATAGTGGTGGAGCACCTTGTCCGAAAGAATTAATTGAAGCATTTATTGACAGAGGGTTACCTTTTGGTCAAGGCATGGGGATGACAGAAACATCTCCGACAATATTTATGCTGTCTAAAGAGGATTATAAAAGAAAAGTCGGTTCGATTGGAAAACCGGTTATGTTTTGTGATATATCCATTGTCGATTATGAAGGGAACCCAGTTAAAAGAGGAGAAATCGGAGAATTGCTCATAAAAGGTTCCAATGTAATGAAAGAATATTGGGGACTCCCGGAAAAAACAAATGAATCGATTCGTGATGGCTGGTTTTATTCAGGTGACTTAATGAGACAGGATAATGAAGGATTTATTTACGTTGCCGGAAGAAAGAAAGATATGATTATTTCAGGTGGGGAGAATATTTATCCATTAGAAGTTGAACAAATTATAAAAGAACTGCCGCAAATTAATGAAGTTGCCGTTATTGGTACAGAGGATGATAAATGGGGGGAGATTCCAATTGCTTTTGTTTCATTAAATCGTAATGGCGTGTTAAGGGAAGAAGAAATTCAATCCCATTGCATAACAAAGTTAGCAAAATATAAAATACCCAAAAAAATAATGATAATAGACAGTCTTCCAAAAAACGCAACCGGAAAAATTGATAAACAAGAGTTGGGCAGAAATTTGATCTCGAGGTGATTACATTTGAATTTCTCAATTGGACAAACAGAAAGCTTCTCAAGAACAGTAACGGAAACTGATTTTATATTATTTGCTGGACTTAGCGGAGATTATAATCCGATTCATGTTGATAAAGAATATGCAAAAAATACATTTTTTTATGAAAGAATCAGTCATGGCCTGCTGACTGCTAGCTTTCTGTCAAGATTACTTGGAATGCATCTGCCAGGACCAGGTTCTATCTATGTATCCCAAACACTGACGTTTACCAAGCCGGTATATATTGGAGACACAATAACTGCACATGCTGAAATAATTGAGATAGATAAAGAGAAAAGATTATTAACATTAAAAACAACTTGTATGAATCAAAATAACGTCATTGTCCTGGATGGTGAGGGAGTAATGAAACTGCCAAAGAAGGAGTTAAACGTATGATTGGAATTCAAGTAACGAGTATCTATGAACCGGAATTAAAAGAAACGGCAAAAGATCTGGCACTTAAAACATCAATTCCAGAACAGGTCATTATAGAAAAGTTTGGTTTATATGAAAAAAGAATCGCTCCTAAGAGTATGCATGCTTCGGATTTAGCAATTGCTGCAGGAAGAAAGATTTTAAGTGAAGTAGATCCTACAACGATTGATGTTGTTATTTATTTTGGAAGCCCTTTCAAGGATTATCAGATTTGGACAGCTTCTTCAAAGATACAATATGAACTAAAAACATCAAATGCCTACGCATTTGAAATGATGAATGTTAGTTCATGTTTTCCGATAGCTGTAAAAGTTGCGAAGGATATGCTTTATTCAGATGATAATTTAAAAACTATTTTGCTCGTAGGCGGATCAAAGGAATCAATGATTCTTAATTATGACAATCCCCGTTCACGATTCATGTTTAATTTTGCTGATGGTGGAGCAGCTGCTTTGATAACAAAAGACGCTGTAAAAAGTGAGATCCTTGCTTCTTCCATCATTACAGATGGCTCGTTTAGTCAGGATGTTCTCATGCCAGGAGGTGGTTCCGCGAATCCGGTCAGTTCAGAAGTTGTAAATGAAAAGATGCATTTTATTGATGTGCCAAATCCAGCAAGTATGAAGAAAAAGTTAGATCCAGTATCCATACCTAACTTTGTGAAAGTGATTAAACAAGCATTAAAAATGAGCGGAGTAGCCCTTGAGGAATTGAAAGTACTTTTACCACTTCATACGAAAAAATCAATGTTTAGGGAAATGCTTTCCGGTGTAGGACTGTCAGAGGATCAAGCTGTTTATTTAACTCATAATGGGCATATGTCCGCACTTGATCCATGCTACGGTCTACACATTGCTGAAGTAGCTGGATTGCTCAAAAAAGGTGACGTTGCAGTGATAGTCTCTGCTGGAACAGGTTATACATGGGCAGCAACAGCCATACGATGGTTTGGATAAAAAACATGTTTGTAACTTGGTTGTAACTTTAAAAAATTATGATTGCTTTTAGGAGAACAATTAATAAAAGAGGGGGCAATATAAAATGAAGATAAGTCGCATACTTAGTTTATTTATAATCGTTTTGTTCATTGGCATATTGGCTGCATGTGGAGATAGTGAAGAAGTATCTGGTGGTGATTCAGGAGAGGAAACGATTAAAATTGGTGTGCTTTATTCACAAACAGGTGCACTGGAAACATACGGAGCACAGACGAAAAAGGGTTTTGAATTAGGAATGGACTATGCCACAGATGGAACAATGGAAGTTGCGGGGAAGAAAATAGAATATATTTTTAAAGATACTGAAACAGATCCGACAGTAGCGAGAGAAGCTGCATTAAGTCTTCTTGAAGATGAGGAAGTGGATTTTCTAGTAGGATCTTCAAGTTCAGGAGATACGCTGGCTGTAACTCCATTAGCCGAAGAATATGAAAAAGTTATGATTATAGAACCAGCTGCGGCTGACAGTATTACTGGTTCGGAATACAATGATTACATTTTTAGGACGGCAAGGAATTCATCGCAGGATGCAGTTGCAGCAGCGGCAGCTGTTGCTGGTGAAGGAGTAAAGATAGCAACACTGGCACCCGATTATTCATTTGGCCATGATGGTGCGAAAGCATTTATTACTGCAGCAGAAGAATTAGGGGCTGAACTTGTACACGAGGAATATGCTTCCCCAGAGGCTACAGATTTCACTGCTAATATTCAAAAAGTAATTGAAGCAGATCCAGATTATCTTTATGTTGTTTGGTCAGGAGCGAATACACCATGGAATCAAATTGTGGATATGAAAGTAGAGGAACAAGGGATTAAAGTAACTACAGGTGTAGCTGATATTGCAACCCTTCCTTCTATGAGTCCATTAATTGGTATGGAAGGCTTCACGCTCTATTATCATACCCTGCCGGATAACGAGGTAAATGATTGGTTAATAGAGGAACATAAAGAAAGGTTTGATGGTGAAGTACCTGACTTATTTACAGCTGGTGGAATGAGTGCTGCACTTTCGATTGTGGAGGCACTTGAACAGACAGATGGTGATACGAGTGCAGATACATTAATTCAAACAATGGAAGGAATGAGTTTTGAAACACCGAAGGGAACGATGACATTCCGTGTAGAAGATCATCAGGCTTTACAGGAAATGTATTCGGTAACACTCGAGGAAAGTGATGAATTTGATTATCCAGTTCCAGTTTTAAAACAAGTATTAACACCGGAGGAAACAGCACCACCAATAATGAATGAGTAATGAGTAGCTAAGACACGACCCTTGCCAAAACAGCCAAAACATATGAGGTAAGGGTTTGTTTTACCTAGCATGAGGGGGAAAACGATGAATGCAATATTGGAAACAAAAGACTTATCAATAGCTTTTGGTGGACATGTTGCTGTAAATTCCGTTTCGGTAAAAATAATCGAAAAAAAGTTTATTTCGATTATTGGACCGAATGGAGCAGGAAAAACCACTTTTTTTAATCTACTCAGTGGGCAATTATCTCCGACAGATGGTTCTATTTATTTTAAAGACAAGGAAATTACAAAGTTATCTACGACAGAACGGTCACGAATGGGAATAGGAAGATCATTTCAGATCACCAATGTATTTCCAAATTTAACTGTCCTGGAAAATGTCCGCCTAGCAGTACAATCCCAGGCAAATGTTCGTTATCAAATGATTGCTCATTTCCTGCACTACAAGCAATTTGAAGAGAAAGCCTATGAATTATTGGAAAAGGTTTTTCTGAAACATAAGGCAAAGTCTATCGCAGTTAATTTGGCTCATGGAGAAAAGCGGAAATTAGAGATAGCCATGCTTTTGGCATTGGATACGGAAGTTTTATTATTGGATGAACCAACGGCAGGAATGTCGCTGGAAGAAGTCCCAGCCATCATTGATGTGATAACGAAAATTAAAGAAACTGAGGATCGGACCATTGTACTGATTGAGCATAAAATGGATATGATCATGGGGATGTCTGATGAAGTGCTTGTTTTGTACCATGGTGAATTAATTGCACAAGGGACGCCTGAGGAGATTGTTGAAAATGAAACGGTTCAGTCCGCTTATTTGGGAGGTGCTTAAAATGAGCAGCTTACTTCAATTGGATCATATAGAAGCTTATATTCAAAAATATCTTATTTTACATGACGTTTTCTTTGATATTCCTAAGGGAGAAGTTACCGTTTTGCTTGGAAGAAATGGTGCGGGGAAAACGACTACACTACGTACGATTATGGGTTTAAACCAAAATTCCAAAGGGTCGATCACATTTAAGGGTGAAGAAATTAGTAATCTTAATCCCCATCAGATTGCAAATAAAGGAATTGGTTATGTACCAGAGGATCAAGGCATATTCGGTGAATTGACGGTAGGAGAAAATATAAGAGTGGCTATGAAAAAAGAAGATGAAGAAACAACAAAACGAATGGAATGGGTACTTGAGCTATTTCCTGATTTGAAAAAGTTTTGGAATAAGCCAGGAGGTCAATTAAGTGGCGGTCAAAAACAAATGCTGGCAATAGCACGGGCATATGTCAATGAGAATGATCTATTGTTAATTGATGAACCAAGTAAAGGGCTAGCTCCAATTATTGTTGATAAAGTTACGGAATCCATTCAACAAATGAAGGAACAAACAACCATTTTATTGGTAGAACAGAATTTCTTAATGGCGAGCCGAATTGGGAATCAATTTTACATTGTTGATGATGGAAGGTCGGTTCATAGCGGGAAAATGGAGGAGTTAAAGGAAGATAAAGAACTTAAGAAAAAGTACCTTGGTATTTCGTAGGGAGGGGGATAAGAATGGATTTAATTATTAGCTTAGTAATCAATGGCCTTGCGACAGGTATGTTAATCTTCCTCCTTGCTGCTGGATTAACACTCATATTCGGATTAATGAGCGTACTAAACTTTGCTCATGGTGGTCTGTTTATATGGGGGGCTTATACAGGTGTGTGGAGTTATCAAGTGAGCGGTAGTTTTATAGTGGGAATAATTGTAGCGATCGCAACAGGTTTATTACTTGGGCTTGTGACTGAAAAGTTGATTATCAGACCTGTATATGGTAATCATATTCAACAAATTTTAATTACGCTCGGCTTCATGCTAGTGTTACAAGAATTAATAAAAGTAGTGTTTGGACCAAATCAAAAGGCAGTTTTCCCACCAGAATTTCTAAGTGGAAGCTTTATGGTTGGTGATATAGTTTTAATAAAATATAGACTTTTTATTATCGTAATCGGCTTTCTTATCTTTTTCGTCGCCACATATATCTTGAAACGTACCCGTATAGGTCTGATCGTTCGGGCGGGTGTAATGAACAAAGAAATGGTTCAATCCCTGGGGATTAATATAAAACTTGTATTTATGCTCGTATTCATGGTTGGGGCTGCTATGGCAGCTTTAAGTGGTATGTTGCATGCTTCATACTCGGGTGTTATCTATGCAGAAATGGGATTGGAATTCTCTATACTTGCTTTTATTGTAGTGGTTATTGGTGGTATGGGGAGCTTTCCAGGATCTTTATTTGCTGCAATTTTAGTAGGTTTGGCACAAGCATTTATGGCTTATTATGTTCCTTCGCTTTCGTTAGCGGTAAATATGCTATTGATGACAGTTGTTCTCATATTCAGACCACAAGGCTTGTTTAGGGTGAAGGGGTGAGAAAATGAACATAACAAGAATAGAGAAGAGTACATGGATCTATATTGGCATCAGTTTGCTATTATTTATTGTTCCATTTATTGTGACAGGCAGAAGCATGCAATTTATTATTATCCAAATATTTATCTTTGCTATCTTTGCGATGAGTTATGACATATTACTTGGTTATACAGGGATTATTTCATTTGGTCATGTTATGTTTTTTGGAATAGGTGCTTATTCAACGGCTGTTACGATGGATCGGTTGGACGCTACGCTGTTTTCTTTTGTATTAGGAATTGTGATAGCTGTGATTTTAGCTGCTATTTTAAGTTTAATTGTAGGGATACTGACATTGAGGTTAAAAAGTCACTTTTATGCCATGTTGACGCTGGCGCTTGCGGGTTTATTTCTTGTAGCTGCTGAAAAGTGGAGATCGGTTACAGGAGGAAATGATGGATTTACATTTAACCTGCCAGACTTGCTGCGAGACTCACAAAACCAGTATATGCTCAGTCTGATTTCCTTAATTCTGATTTTCTTCGGACTGAGACGCTTTACCAAATCTCCATTTGGAAGAGTATTGATGGCTATTAGGGAAAATGAAAACCGTACAGAATCATTAGGGTATAAGGTAGTGCATTATAAGGTTATTGCCAGTGTAGTTGCAGGAGTGGTTGCAAGCTTTGCCGGTGTCTTGTATGCGATTTCCCTCCGTTTTGTAAATACCGGTGTTTTTTCTACTGACTTAACCATTGATGTGCTCTTAATGACGATCATTGGTGGAGTTGGCACATTAATTGGTCCGATTATTGGTGCAGGTTTAGTTGAATTTGCACACCATTGGTTATCTGATTTAGCTGATGTTCATTGGATATTTGAACGATGGATCATCCTTTATGGAACGGTTTATATTTTAGTAGTTATTTTTTTTCCACTCGGTATTGTAGGAACATTGCAATCAAGATTTTCCAATCGTTCATTAGGGGGACTACGCAGTAATTTAAAATCAAAGAAGAAGTAAAAAAGGGGCTGGATGATATATGAAATCCATTGGAATTGTCAGTACGGGAATGTATATACCAGAAGAGCGAATGTCTTCAGGGGAATTGGCAAAACAAGCAGGACTTCCGATAGATGTTGTTGAAAAAAGGTTAGGTATTAAGGAAAAGGCGATACCAGGTGAACATGACCACACAGCACTTATGGGGATTCATGCAGCCAAGAAAGCTATAGATAAAGCGGCTATTGATCCAAAGTCTATTGATCTGGTTATCTATATTGGAGAAGAACATAAAGAATATCCTCTATGGACAGCAGGAATAAAACTTCAGCAGGAAATCGGCGCAGTTAATGCATGGGCATTTGACACGGCATTACGGTGCGGAACAACCATTATGGCATTAAAGATTGCTAAAAATATGATGATGGCTGACGAGGATATTAATACAGTACTCTTAGCTGGAGGCTATCGTAACGTTGATTTTATTAACTATAGAAATTCGCGAACCCGCTTTATGTTTAATTTGGGGGCAGGTGGTGGATCTATGATTCTTCAAAAAGGACATGAGAAGAATCGTTTACTCGAAACACATATGATTACAGATGGTTCCTTTTCCGAAGATGTGGTCGTTACAACAGGTGGTACGAAAAACCCCATTACGAAAGAAACAATAGATGCGGGATTATACCAGCTTGATGTGCTAGATCCTCCAGGGATGAAGCGGCGATTGGAAGAAAAGTCAATGACCAATTTTATTAAATGTATCGAAAAAGCATTGGATAAGAGCGGATATTCAAAGACGGATATTAACTATGTTGCCATGCTTCATATGAAACGATCGGCACATACATACGTATTAGAGCAGCTTGGTGTTGACCATGACAAATCTATTTATCTGGAAAACTATGGTCACATCGGTCAGTTTGATCAAATCATTTCACTGGAGCTTGCCCAGCAACAAGGAAAATTAAAGGATGGTGATATTGTCGTCTTGGTATCAGCAGGTATTGGATATGCTTGGGGAGCAAATGTTATAAAATGGGGAAAATAGAAGGAGGTCTATTGAGATGGCTAATGTATCTTTAAAAAAAGTTTCACTAACAAATGGAGAGGTAATGGCGTATCGGGAACGTGAGGGAGGAGAAGAAGTTGTTGTGCTGGTGCATGGGAATATGACTTCATCTGTTCATTGGGATGTTGTCATCGAAAGTCTATCCAGTAACTTTAAAGTCTATGCTATAGATTTAAGAGGATTCGGGGAATCCAGCTATCATCAGCCGATTTCTTCCATGCAGGATTTTAGCAATGATCTGAAGTTGTTTGTTGATGAACTGGGGCTTCGTGATTTCAATTTGGCGGGTTGGTCACTCGGTGGAGCTGTTTGTCAGCAGTTTTGTGCAGACCACCCAGGTTTTTGTAATCACCTGTTTCTACTCGTTTCGGCATCTTCACGGGGATATCCTCATTATCCAACTGGTGAGGACGGACTTCCAGATACCTCTAACAGAGTAACTACACTAGAAGAAATGCTGAAGGATGATAAAAGGAATATCGTTCAAACAGCTTACGATACATTAAATTATGATTTTCTTAAGCAATTGTGGGATATGTTAATCTATGTAAACAATAAACCAGATCCACAAAGATATCAGAAATATTTAGAGGACATGACAACACAGCGAAATCTCGCAGAATGCTATCAGGCATTAAACACCTTCAACCTAAGCACTGTTCATAATGGGCTAACTGAAGGTGAAGATAAATTGAAACACATTGACATTCCTGTGATGATTACATCGGGTGAAAATGACATGGTCGTGACAAAACAAATGACAGAGGAATTAATAGAAGATTATGGTGAGAAAGCTGTTTATAAAGAGTTAAAAGGGTGTGGTCATTCTCCGCTAATTGATGATCTTGATCAGCTATTGAATGTAATGGAAGATTTCTTTCGGTAGTAAAGATAATAAATAAATTATATTATATTTGAACATAAGAGAATAAGTAATACTTCGGAGCGAATTCAAGTTGCGGACGAAAACTATTTTTCGCTTGAACTAAAGTCCAACTCAAGAGGCTTGCACTCCAAAGTATGGGTTTCTAAGAAAATAAATAGCGTTTTCAAAGAATCCCTTTAATGAATGCCAAGTTTTCTAAAAAACAGATAAAGGAGCTTTCATAGATGAATAGATTACAGAATAAAGTAGCAATTATTACAGGAGCTGCAAATGGGATTGGCTTAGAGGCTGCTCGCATATTTGCGCATGAAGGAGCAAAAGTTATTATAGCGGATTTTGCGAAAGAAAAAGGGTTGGAAAGTGAAAGGGAACTTGCTGAAGAAGGGTTGAATTGTACATTTATTCAAGTAAATGTAGCGGATAAGGACAGTGTGGATGCATTGGCGAGTAAGGTTAAAAATGAATTTGGCAGGATCGATATTTTAATAAATAATGCAGGAATCACAAGAGATGCGATGCTTTCTAAAATGACAACAGAGCAATTTAAGCAAGTGATTGATGTTAATTTAACCGGGGTTTTTAACTGTACACAAGCAGTGTTGCCTTCTATGGTTGAACAAGGACGAGGAAAGATTATCAGTACCTCATCCGTTTCCGGAGTCTATGGAAATGTTGGCCAAACAAATTATGCTGCAGCTAAATCAGGTATTATCGGTATGACTAAGACATGGGCGAAGGAGCTTGCACGTAAGGGAATTAATGTAAATGCAGTTGCGCCTGGATTTACAGAGACACGCATGGTGGAAGGTGTTCCGGATAAAATAATTGAACAAATGAAAGCACAAATTCCAATGCAGCGTCTGGGTAAACCTCAAGATATAGCGAATGCTTATTTATTTCTAGCATCGAATGAGTCTGATTATGTAAATGGACATGTGCTACATGTGGATGGTGGAATCATGATGTAGAATTTAAATCTGTAAAAGGAGCTGTTCTTATTGTGGAGATAGCTTCTTTTTGTTTTAAAAAAACTAAATTGCTTGAGAGTGGAAATATCGCCTGCAGAATGAATATATCTGTCGGAAAGTATATATCACAAAGCAAAATCGGAGCAGGAGTGACAACAATAAAACTTAAAGCTAAGTGAATGTAACTGCCTTGTAACTCTTTTTCATTACACTATCCATAGAACATAATTGGTGGTTAGTGCTTAGGGAGAGTGGTAAGGGTGCATTATGATATAAACTGGTTTATAAGTCGAGTAAAGCTGACACCGAATAAGGTAGCAGTTATTAACTCACAAACAAATGAATCATGGACATATGTACAGCTGTATCAACGTACAGAGAAACTGGCAGCTTTTTTTTCACAAAATGGAGTTCAAAAGGGAGATCGTATTGCGCTGCTTGCTCCGAATCATATAAGCTATTTTGATTTCTTTTTTGCATCCATGAAAATTGGAGCTATTTTTGTACCATTAAATTGGCGATTGGCAGAAGCTGAAATGGAATATGTCATAAATGACTGTAACCCGAAAATTATAGGAATTGATTCGTTATATCATAAAAAGATAGAATCTATAAAACCAAATGCTGATTTAATTATGATCAATGAAAAAAACTATTTGGATCGTTTACATGCTGAAAATCCTGCTTCAGAACTATTGATAAAAGAAGCAGATCCACTTGCTATGATTTATACCGGGGGGACAACCGGGCGCCCGAAAGGTGTTGTGTTATCCCATCGTTCAATTGTGTGGAATGCTCTTAACACCATTATTAGCTGGAACTTGAATAATGATGATACAACATTGACATGTTTGCCAATGTTTCATACTGGAGGATTAAATGTATACTCTTTGCCATTATTATTAGTTGGTGGAAAGGTAGTTATCGCTTCCGAATTTAATCCGGAGAAAGCAGTGGAGGATCTAATTAAATATAAATGCACGGTTGCGCTATTTGTGCCGACAATGTATCATATGATGATTCAAACGAAAAATTTTAAATCAACTACTTTTCCGGATATGAAAGTCTTTGTATCAGGAGGAGCACCATGCCCACATAAAATATATGAAGCCTTTTCTAAAAAGGGAATTGCTTTTAAAGAGGGCTATGGATTGACGGAAGCTGGTCCGAATAATTTTCACATAGACCCTGATGATACTACAGTAAAATTAGGTTCAGTTGGAAAACCAATGATTTTCAATGATATAAAAATTATTAGGGATGATGGCTTCCAGGCAAATGCTGATGAAGTGGGTGAATTATTGTTGCGAGGAAATCATGCTTTTGAATTTTACTGGAATAAACCAAAACAAACAGCCGAAACAATCATTGACGGGTGGGTGCATACAGGTGATCTTGCGAGACAGGATCAAGAAGGATATGTCTATATTGTTGGCAGAAAGAAAGATATGATTATCACTGGTGGGGAAAATGTTTACCCGCTGGAAGTGGAGCATTGGCTAGAATCCCATGAAGCTATTGATGAAGCTGCGGTGATTGGTTTGCCTGATGAGAAGTGGGGGGAGAGACTTGCGGCATTTGTTGTTCCTAAAATGAATATGACTGCTGCAGATCTGGATACCTACTGCAAACAGAAATTAACCCGATACAAGGTGCCTAAGGAATTTTACTTCTTAAATGAGCTGCCAAAAACCCATGTTGGAAAAATTAATAAAGAAGCATTAAAAGAAAGCGTAATGAAGTATAAAGATAGCACGATCCTTTAGCAGGGGATGGTGCTTTTAATACTTTATATAAGCTTTTGATATAAAGGTTATTCTTTCAATGATAAAGTTTATTGTCCTACGAAGATGGGGATGCTTATCGATGAAACATAGAATTGAAGAATTAGGCAGGAGCTGTTTGCTGATTGTTGGGGATTTGCGGAATCAACAGTATTGCCAAAATGTTGTTGGGCAAACGATTAGTCATTTCGGTAGGCTTGATATATTAGTAAATAATCACGGTGTACAATTCGTACAAAATAGTTTAGCTGATATTTCTACAGCGCAATGGGATGCGACTTTCAAACAAATATTTATGCTTTTTTTGGATCTTTCACAAAGTACGGGAAAATAATAGGTTTGTTTCTTTAAATACACATTATACCGGTTCCGAATCAACCAACTGATCCAACCTTCCCCGCAAAATGTGATTGAACCCCTTTTTTTACATGACAAAAGCTGCTTTACCTTTTTTAAAAGAAAGAAGCACCAATATAAATACAACATCAATCACGACATTTCAGGGTGAAGAGCAAATGATTGTACACGGCAACAAAGGGTGCAATTGTTGGGTATACACGCTCACTGTCACTCAAATGTGATTGATCAAGGTATTCGTGTGAATGCTGTAGCGCCAGATTTGATCTGGACACCATTAATTCCTGCAAGCTTTACTGCTGAACAGATTGCTGAAGAATTTGGAAAAGATGTACCGATGAAGCGTGCAGGTCAGCCGTATGAGCTGGCTCCGGCTTATGTTTACCTTGCTTCAGATGACTCATCTTATGTTTCAGGTCAGGTTATTCATGTAAATGGAGGAGCTATGGTAAGTTCCTGATAAAATAATAAAAAGTAAAATCCGAACGTTAGATAAAATTAATAATTAATCGTTCGATATTTTATTGACATGATTATGTGTCTTTTGTTATGCTAAAAGCGACAAAAGAATACAGTACCTCATATAATTACTGAGAATATGGCTCGGAAGTTTCTACCTGGCACCTTAAATGCCAGACTATGAGGGGAGATGAATCGTTGTGATATTACAATGATCCGTTTTAATGTGAAATAGACCAAGTCTGTTCATCTTCTCTCATAAGTGAGGGAGACGAATGGATTTTTTTATTTACTTTTTTTAAAAAATTAACTTCAAATAGAGAGAGGGATTTCATGGCTACTGTTGGTGTAATTATGGGAAGTATCTCAGATTGGGAAACAATGCAGCATACATGTAAAGCACTGGATGAATTGCAAATTCCATACGAAAAGGATGTTATTTCAGCACATCGTACGCCTGACGTTATGTTCACCTATGCAAAAACTGCCCGTGAACGTGGGCTAAAAGTAATTATTGCCGGAGCCGGTGGTGCTGCACATTTGCCTGGAATGGTAGCTTCACAGACAACGCTTCCTGTAATTGGCGTGCCTGTTGAAAGCAAAGCATTAAATGGGCTGGATTCGCTTCTTTCCATTGTGCAAATGCCTGGCGGTGTACCGACGGCAACAGTTGCGATCGGCAAAGCAGGTGCAACAAATGCTGGGATTCTCGCTGCACAAATCGTCGGGACATCTGACGAATATGTTGCAGCAAAACTTAATACTTACCGAAAAGACATGCAGGAAAAAGTGACAGAAATGAGGGACGATCTTGCAAAAAAATAAGACAATTCTCCCAGCACAGACAATTGGAATTATTGGTGGTGGACAGCTTGGACGGATGATGGCAATTGCCGCAAGATATATGGGCTATACGGTTGCTGTGCTAGACCCAACACCTAACTGCCCGACTGCTCAAGTGGCTGATAAGCAAATCACTGCCGCTTATGACGATATGGATGCAATCAAAGAATTAACTGAAATCAGTGATGTGATCACGTATGAATTTGAAAATGTAGATCTGACAGCTGCAAGGTATATTGAACAAAGGGGAAAGTTACCACAAGGTGCGTTCGCATTGGAAATTACGCAAAATAGAGAAAAAGAAAAGCAATTAATGAAAGATGTCAATTTGCCAATTCCCTCCTTTAAAATTGTCCGAAGTGGCGAGGAATGTAAGGAAGCATTGAAAAACTTTAGCTTTCCTGCCGTCATAAAAACATGCCGTGGAGGCTATGATGGGAAGGGGCAAATTAAATTAAATTCCGAGGAAGATATTGGACAGGCGATAGATTTTGCTGAGAGAAATAAACATTGCATTATTGAAGATTGGGTAACCTTTGACCGCGAAGTTTCCGTGGTATTTACACGAGCACAATCTGGTGAAATTACATTTTTCCCGATAGCAGAAAATGATCACAAGGACCATATTTTATATAAAACTACTGTACCGGCAAATATAACAGAAACGATTCAGGATAAAGCTTTAGAGGCGGCTAAAAAGCTTGCTACGAAAATGAATATTGTCGGTACATTTGCAATTGAAATGTTCGTGAAGGGAGAGGAAGTTTTTCTGAATGAAATGGCACCTCGCCCGCATAATTCCGGGCATTATACGATAGAAGCATGTAATATCTCACAGTTTGGGCAACATATACGTGCCGTTTGTGGGTTGCCATTAAGGGAAATTAAGCTCTTGCAGCCAGCAATGATGGTGAATATTTTAGGAGAAGACGTAGAAGGCGTATTAAAAGCGATGGCTCAAACAAACGACGCATTCGTTCATTTATATGGCAAAGCTGAACCAAAAGAGAAAAGAAAGATGGGGCATGTGACATTTATCGGAGAATCACAGGAAGAAGTTACAAAACAAGTACGAGCTTTTGAAGAAGCAACGAATTGATTAGGCGCCGTGCATGAAGTAATACTAACTGTTAACAAAGTCAAATACCTGGAGGGAAAATAAATAATGGATATGAAAAACATAAAACCGGAGCAGATTGAACAAGAACAACTATATAAAGAAATGGGTTTAACTGATGAAGAATATGGGATGGCAAAAGAAAAAATGAATCGCCTTCCTAATTATACAGAAACGGGTATTTTTTCAGTAATGTGGTCAGAGCATTGCAGCTATAAAACGTCTAAGCCATTATTAAAAAGATTCCCAACCAAAGGATCTCAAGTACTTCAAGGACCTGGTGAAGGGGCCGGCGTTGTTGATATAGGCGATAATCAAGCAGTTGTTTTTAAAATCGAAAGTCATAACAGTCCTTCTGCAGTAGAACCTTTCGAAGGCTCTGCAACAGGTGTTGGCGGGATCCTCAGAGACGTATTTTCAATGGGAGCTAAACCGATTGCTTCCATGAATTCACTTCGATTTGGAAACCTGGATAATGACCATACAAAAATGCTTTTTTCAGAAGCTGTACGAGGAATTGCTAGCTACGGGAATGTAATTGAGGTTCCAACGGTTGGTGGAGAAGTTCAGTTTGATAAAAGCTATCAGGAAAATCCGCTTGTCAATGCAATGGTTGTTGGTCTTGTAGATCATGATAAAGTGCAAAAGGGAATTGCAAAAGGTGTGGGAAATACAGTGATTTATGCTGGTGGAACTACTGGCAGGGATGGAATACATGGAGCAACTTTTTCTTCGGATGTTGTGGAAGGGTCTGTCGACAATACGTCAGCAGTCGCAATTGGTGATCCACATATGGGAAAGAAATTAATTGCAGCATGTTTAGAAGTAGTTAATTCGGGTGCATTAGTTGGAATTCAAGATATGGGAGCTGCGGGCTTAACGTCGTCTGCAAGTGAAATGGCAAGTAAGGCCGGAACAGGGATTGAAATGAATCTGGATTTAGTGCCACAGCGTGAAGAAAATATGGATGCCTATGAGATAATGCTTTCTGAATCGCAGGAGCGAATGCTGTTAGTTGCCCGAAAAGGACGTGAGCAGGAAATCCTGGATATTTTCAATAAACATGATGTACCAGCAGTAGCTATCGGAAAAGTGATCGAGGAAAAAGCCTTCCGCATAAAACAACATGGAGAAGTAGCAGCAGAAATTCCGGTGGATGCATTGACAGAGGGTGCGCCTGTTTATCATTCTCCATCTGAAGAAGCTGCTTATTATAAAGCATTTCAAGCGATGGAAAATACTGTTCCAGTTGTAGAAGATCATCAGGAAATGTTGCGGAAATTACTTCAGCAGCCAACGATTGCCAGTAAAGAATGGGCATACAGTCAATATGATTCAACCGCTCAGTCCAATACTATTCAGGGACCGGGATCTGATGCAGCAATCGTACAAATAGAAGGTACTGAGAAGGCAATTGCGATTACAACAGACTGCAATTCTCGTTATATTTACCTGGATCCAGAAGTTGGCGGAAAAATTGCCGTTGCTGAAGCGGCACGGAATATCGTTTGTTCTGGTGCAAAACCGTTAGCCCTGACAGATGGTTTGAACTATGGAAATCCGACGAACCCAGAAGTTTTCTGGCAAATGAAAAAAAGCATTGATGGAATTAGTGAAGCATGTAAAGCACTTGGAGCACCGGTTATTAGTGGAAATGTTTCCCTCTATAATCAGTCGGAAGGTGAAGCAATTATGCCGACACCTATTATTGGTATGGTTGGGCTGTTGGAATCCGCAAAAAGTTTTACTCCAAGCCATTTTCAACAAGAAAATGATGCTATTTATCTTATTGGTGAAACGCATGCGGAATTTGGTGGAAGCGAGCTGCAAAATATTCTGGAGGGCAGCTACACAGGTAAAGCACCTAAAATTGATTTGCAAGTAGAAGCGAATCGTCAAAAACAGCTGCTGGAGGCAATTCAACAGGGATTAGTTGTGTCTGCACATGATTTATCAGAAGGTGGACTTGCTGTAGCCCTTGCGGAGAGTGTTTTTAACGAAAAAAAACTAGGTGTTGAGGTAGAGGTTCAAGCAGATGCTACGACAGCATTATTCAGTGAATCGCAATCCAGATTTTTGGTTTCAGTAAAAAGTGAGAATAAAACACCGTTTGAAAACCTGTTCAGTGATGCAAAACAAATCGGTGTTGTAACGAATGATGGAAAACTAACGGTACGTGCTAATGGCAATAATATAATTGAAGAAGACGTCGAACAAATCAATAAACTATGGAAAGAAGCGATTCCTAATTTATTGGCAGATAAGGAAGTTTAAAATCTTCTTAAACTGGGACTCTGATTACTCACCCAACTGTAAAACTTTGTATAAGTGCAACTAAGGCTATCACCTAAATGCTTGCACTTCAAAGTATAAGGGTTTTTAAGAAAGCCAAAACGCTTTCAAAGAATCCCTTTAACGATAAGCCGAGTTTTCTAAAAATCTAACGTATAAAAGAGGAATGCAAAGTGTTTGGAATTTGGGGACATGAAAAAGCCGCTGAACTTGCATATTATGGTTTACACGCACAGCAGCATCGCGGTCAGGAAGGTGCTGGTGTTGTCGTAAATGATGGGGAAAAGCTAAAGCTTCATAAAGGCTTGGGGCTAGTGAATGATGTATTTAAACATGCTGATTTTAAAGAGCTCAAGGGTCATGCCGCAATTGCACATGTACGCTATTCTACTAAAGGGGATAAAGGCAAGGGTGTTGATAGTGTACAGCCATTGCTATTTCACTCGCAAACAGGGAGCATTGCATTTGCCAATAGTGGAAATATCATGAATTCCCATGAGCTCCGCAGTGAACTGGAAGCTACAGGAAGTATTCTACAGACATCGACAGATTCAGAAATTCTGGCACATTTAATCAAACGCAGTAATAAGGAAAAGATAGAAGATGCACTGATTGATGTTTTACCAAAAATTATTGGTGCATATACCTTTATCATTTTGAAGGAAGATAAGATGTATGTTGCTGCAGATCCTCATGGAATCAGGCCACTATCAATCGGTAAACTTGGCGAGGCGCATGTAGTTGCTTCTGAAACAAGTGCATTTGATCTAATTGGGGCTACATTTGAACGGGAAGTCCTCCCTGGTGAACTTATAGTCATAAGTAATTCCGGAGTGGAGAGCATTCGGTTTACGATTCGTGAACAACGTAAATTATGTGCAATGGAATATGTTTATTTATCCAGACCAGATAGTGATTTAAATCATGTGAATGTTCATGCTTCACGTAAAAGAATGGGAATGGAATTAGCAAAGGAATCACCTGTGCAAGCAGATGTAGTAACAGGCGTTCCAGATTCAAGTATTTCTGCAGCGATCGGCTATGCAGAACAAAGTGGATTGCCATATGAAATGGGAATCATTAAAAATCGTTATATTGGACGAACATTTATTCAGCCCTCCCAAGAATTACGCGAGCAAGGTGTAAAGATGAAGCTATCACCTGTTCGAGGAATTGTTGAAGGAAAAAGGGTAATCATGATCGATGATTCGATTGTTCGGGGAACAACGAGCAAGCGGATTGTTCGCATGTTGAAGGAGGTCGGTGCCAAAGAGGTGCATGTACGTATCGCATCACCCTCCATTCAACACCCGTGCTATTACGGAATCGACATGTCTACAAGACAAGAATTGATTGCTGCTAATTATACGGAAGAAGAAATATGTGAAATAATTGAAGCAGACAGTGTTGCCTTTTTATCGGACAAAGGGTTGGAAGAAGCAATTGTAAAGGATAAAACAATTAATCAAGGGATCTGTATGGCATGTATGACAGGGAAATATCCTGTTAGGGAAGAAGAATAAATGGGAATGCTAGAATGAAGCAGACTTAAGCTGAGCAATGGTTTGAAGTTGCGCAGTAAACGCTCTGATCCGTGCGACAAGCACTCAAACTCGTGTGGGCAGCGCTCGAACTCGTGAGGTAAGCACTCAAACTCGAGCGGCAAGCACTCAAACTCGTGCGATAAGCACTCGAATTCATGCGACAAGCGCCAATAGTGACATTGAGTTAAGGAGCCTGTCCGTAGCGGCTAAAAAAGCTGTCATATTGTTAAGGAAAAGGAAACTCTGGGGAAATCAGCACAAGCTGAAAGATAATAAACAAAACTTGAGAGAAGTAGGGGGAAAGTTGAGAGAAGCAGGGGGAAGTTGAGAGAAGTAGGGGGAAAGTTGAGAGAAGTAGGGGGAAAGTTGAGAGAAGTAGGGGGAAAGCTGAGAGAAGTAGGGGGAAAGTTGAGAGAAGCAGGGGAAAGTTGAGAGATTAATGGTGATTCACAAGTTATCTCTCAACTTTAAACAGTTATCTCTCAACAAATGAAGTTATCTCTCAACTTTAAGCAGTTATCTCTCAACAAATGAAGTTATCTCTCAACTTTAAACAGTTATCTCTCAACAAATGAAGTTATCTCTCAACTTTAAACAGTTATCTCTCAACAAATGAAGTTATCTCTCAACTTGACCCAGTTGTCACAGCCGAATCCCTCTGTCCTGTGAAATATTATTACTGAAGGATGTGTCAAGTATGTCAGATGTTTATAAAGCTGCTGGTGTAGATGTAGAAAAAGGCTATGAAGCTGTTGAACGAATGAAAAAGCATATTGCAAAGACAAAACGGCCTGAAGTGTTAGGCGGAATTGGTTCATTTGCGGGGTTATTTGAGCTAACAAGCTTTAATTACAAGGAACCTGTGATGGTTTCTGGAACAGATGGGGTTGGAACAAAGCTAAAGCTTAGCTTCCAATTAAATAGGCACGACACTGTTGGAATAGACTTGGTTGCCATGTGTGCCAATGACATCGTTGCGCAAGGAGCCAAGCCGCTATTTTTTCTGGATTATATAGGCTGTGGCAAAAATGAACCTGCGATGATCGAGCAAATTGTTGCTGGAATTTCTACAGGCTGCGTGGATGCTGGTGCGGCACTAATTGGTGGAGAAACTGCAGAAATGCCAGGAATGTATGAAGCTGATGAATATGATTTGGCAGGATTTATCGTTGGGATCGCTGAGAAATCAAAGCTTATTACAGGTGAATCAATCCATAAAGATGATGTGGTAATTGGACTGGCTTCTAGCGGAATTCATTCGAACGGCTATTCACTTGTGCGAAAACTAATTGCAGAGCTTGATTTGAATAAAACGTATGACGGCATGTCACAATCTCTCGGTGAAACACTCTTAACTCCAACTAAAATTTATGCAAAAGCTGTAGCAAAAGTATTGGAAAAGTATACAGTTAAAGGTATTTCACACATTACTGGTGGAGGCTTCTATGAAAACTTCCCGCGCATGATGCCAGCGGGATTAGGTATAAAGTTTGATCAGAGCAACTGGGATGTACCGGAAATATTTACATTTTTACAGAAAATAGGGGATATACCTGAAAAAGACATGTACGGTGTTTTTAATATGGGAATTGGGATGGCACTCGTTATTTCCAAGGAAGAGGTAGATAATGTACTAGTACTTCTAAAAGAAGCAGGTGAAAAAGCTTCGATAATCGGAAGTGTAATTGATCATGAAGGGGTGCATTTTTAAGTCATGAGTAAGGTAAAAGCAGCGGTTTTTGCATCTGGTACAGGAAGTAATTTTGCTGCAATTATGGAATCTGAAAACCTAGCCTGTGACATTGTGCTGCTTATTTGTGATAAACCGGGGGCAAATGTTATAGAAAAAGCCAAGAAATATGGGGTTCCCGTATTTGTTTTTAATCCAAAAGGTTTTTCTTCTAAAGCAAATTATGAAAAAGATATTATTGCTAAACTTAATGAAGCCGGTGTAACGTGGGTCTTTTTAGCGGGCTATATGCGAATTATTGGACCAATGCTATTGCAGGCTTTTGATCGGAAAATTGTCAATATCCATCCATCTTTATTACCAGATTTCCCGGGCATTGATGCAATTGGACAAGCACTTCAGGCGGGCGTCAAAAAGACAGGAGTTACCGTTCATTTTATCGATGCAGGAATTGACACAGGACCGATAATTGCTCAGGAATCACTGACCATTCATGCAGACGATACAGAAGAAACATTGAAACAGCGAATTCAAGCGATAGAGCACGAATTATATCCACGGGTAATTAATCAACTTTTAGAGGGTGTTCAATAAGTTCGGTAAAAATGACGTATCGGGATAGAGGATCTGCGTTCAAAGTACCGACACGTCTTTGGAAAAAGAAAAACGCTTTTTCTCACGAAGATATGAGCTCAGAGGATATTTTCCTTGTTTCCCTAAGCAATGCTGCCTCGAACTTCGACGCATAGGACGTGCTAGTGTAAGCGTTGCAACAAGGAAACCAAATATGTCGTCCAAAGAGCAGATAATGTCTGTGTACTTTAGTCTGCTTTGGCACTATTTTTCCTTCTTATTGAATACGTAAATTATCTCAAGCAAAGTGAGGAGTTTAGTTTATGAAGAAACGTGTATTGATCAGTGTTTCCAACAAAGAAAATATAACAGAATTTGCCAAAGGTATAGTTGAATTGGGTTATGAGGTTATTTCAACTGGTGGGACATTAAAGGCTCTGCTGGATGCTGGAGTCGACGCCATGGCCGTAGATGAAATCACAGGATTTCCGGAAATAATGGATGGTCGTGTAAAAACATTGCACCCGCTTATTCACGGAGGACTTTTGGCAAAAAGAGCAAATGAAGATCATCTGAAACAAATGGAAGAGAACAATATATTACCAATCGATATGGTTGTTGTTAATCTCTATCCATTTAAACAAACGCTTGAAAAAGCAGATGTCTCCAAAGAAGAGATTATTGAAAATATTGATATTGGTGGACCAACAATGCTTCGGTCTGCGGCTAAGAATTTTGAGGACGTAACAGTCGTTGTTGATCCAGCTGATTATGATGACGTTCTTTTGGGAGTCCGTGAGGGGAATTTAGATTTCGAAAAACGGCAGCAGCTTGCAGGAAAAGTATTCCGTCATACGGCAAATTATGATGCGATGATTTCACACTATTTCATGAAAGAAACAAAAGAGGATTTCCCTGAAACCTATACTGTTACATATGAAAAAGTTCAAGATTTGAGATATGGGGAAAATCCGCATCAGCAGGCAGCATTTTATAAAGATCCAGTCCAAGCAAGTGTAAGCCTTGCGACGGCAAAGCAGTTGCATGGAAAAGAACTTTCCTATAATAATATCCAGGATGCAAATGCGGCCTTGGAAATTTTAGCAGAATATCATGATCCGGCAGCGGTTGCTGTGAAGCATATGAACCCATGTGGCATAGGGGTTGCAGACACTATTTATGGAGCTTTTGGGCGAGCATTCGCTGCAGATCCTATCTCTATTTTCGGAGGAATCGTAGCGATAAATCGAGAAATAGATCCAAAGACCGCAGAAAAACTAAGTGAAATCTTTTTAGAAATTATAATTGCCCCAGGTTTTACAGAGGAAGCGCTGGAAATTTTAACAAAGAAGAAAAACATTCGTCTGCTAAAATTGGCATTGACTGACAATAGAGAAGATAATCATAAATTAACTACTGTGAGTGGCGGTGTTTTGATTCAAAATTCTGACAATGGAAAAGTCGGTCAGGATGAGTTGACATTTCCAACGAAACGCAAGCCTTCTGAAAAGGAATTAGCTGATTTGTTATTTGCATGGAAGGCAGTAAAACATGTGAAGTCAAATGCAATAGTATTGGCGAAGGACAGGCAGACAGTTGGTGTTGGAGCAGGACAGATGAACCGGATTGGTGCAGCAACTATTGCAATTGAACAAGCTGGTGAAAAAGCTAAAGATGCAGTCATGGCGTCAGATGCATTTTTTCCGATGCCAGATACAGTTGAAGCTGCCGCAAGAGCCGGCGTAATTGCAATTATCCAGCCAGGTGGTTCCAAGCGTGATCAGGATTCTATCGATGTCTGTGATAGGCATGGAATCGCAATGGTGTACACTGGCATACGTCATTTCAAACACTAAGGGAGGCTTGCTAAAGTGAATGTATTCGTAATCGGGCGTGGCGGACGTGAACATAGTATTGTAATGAAATTAGCTGATAGCGAAAAGGTTACTAAATTATACGCCGCACCGGGAAATGGTGGAATTCAGCAGCATGCAGCATGTATCCAAATTGATGAAATGGACATCGAGGGGCTTATCGACTTCGCAAAAAATAAAGCAATTGACCTGACGATTGTTGGACCGGAAGCCCCTTTAAATGAAGGGATTGCCGATAGATTTCATGCTGAGGGGCTAGCTGTTTTCGCACCAACAAAAGAGGCGGCCTTACTTGAAGGAAGTAAAAGCTTTGCGAAGGAATTCATGAAAAAATATGCTATTCCTACAGCAGATTATGCTACCTTTACTTCCCCTGCTGATGCAAAGCAGTACATTGAAGAAAAGGGTGCGCCAATCGTAATTAAGGCTGATGGACTCGCAGCAGGTAAAGGTGTCGTTGTTGCAGAAACAAAGGAACAAGCGCTGAATGCTGTTGATGAAATGCTCGTATCAAAGGCTTTTGCCGAAGCAGGTGCAACGATTGTAATCGAAGAGTTTTTAGCTGGAAAAGAGTTTTCATTGATGGCATTTGTCCATGAGGGGAATGTCTTCCCGATGGTGACGGCAAGAGATCATAAGCGTGCATTTGATCATGATGAAGGACCGAATACCGGTGGAATGGGCGCATTTGCTCCAGTACCAGATGTGACTGTGGATGATTTATCCTTTTCAGTGGATAAGATTTTACAAAAAACAGCCGATGGAATGATGGAAGAAGGTCGACCTTTTACGGGAATTTTATATGTTGGACTGATCATGACAGAGACGGGTCCGAAAGTGATTGAATTCAATACAAGGTTTGGGGATCCGGAAACACAGGTTATTTTGCCGTTATTGAAAAATGATCTCATGCAGGTGTTTTTGGATGTACTGGCAGGACGTGATCCGGAGTTGGAATGGGAAGATAGCTATTGTGCGGGTGTGGTTGTAGCTTCTAATGGTTATCCCCGTTCTTATAAAAAAGGAATTGCCCTTCCGAAATTAGTATCAGAGGAAGATATTTTCGTTGTTCATGCAGGCACAAAGCTCAAAGGCGAAACACTTGTATCCGATGGTGGGCGCATTCTTTTGGCTGGTGCAAAAAGTAATTCATTAGAAGAAGCAGCATCGAAAGTCTATCATTATCTAGAAAACTTTTCAGCTGCCGATGCGTTTTTTTATCGGACTGATATTGGAAGATAATATCTAGCTGAAAGAGCCACCATTGTTGATGGTGGCTCTTATTGATGAGAACGAGTCTTGTCGGTAGTTTAATAAAGAGAAAACTGGCGTGCATGCCAATTGTCCATGGTAACTTTAAGCAAGGCTGAACTTTGGTTGCAAAAGTAGAGAGACACACTCACAAAGTTGAGAGACGCACTCGGAAAGTTGAGAGACGTACTCGGAAAGTTGAGAGACGCACTCGGAAAGTTGAGAGACGCACTCGGAAAGTTGAGAGACGCACTCGGAAAGTTGAGAGACGTACTCGGAAAGTTGAGAGACGCACTCGGAAAGTTGAGAGACATACTCACAAAGTTGAGAGACACACTCACAAAGTTGAGAGAAGACCCTAATTTTTATCATTATCTCTCAACTACCATCCACATTGTCTCAACTTCGCAATAGTTTCTCTCAACTTTTCACTAATTACTCTCAACTATCGGCACTTATACTGATATAATGTATGCAACCACCGATAAGGATATCTGCACGAGCACTAAAACCGCATTTCTCTCCCCTCAATTCCACTGTCACAAAATATTCACTTCAATTAACAATAACTTTACAGTGTTAAAGCCTAAAATATGTTAAAATATAGGAAATGATAATGATGGAGAGTTGTTTTAGATGATAGATAATGGATATTACTGGAGAAACCGAGAGATTAGACAGCATGTTAGTGTGATTGATGGATCAGCATCACCAACCCTGATTTTAAAAAATGGAACGTATTTAAATATGTATACCAAACAGTGGCTCGTGGGCAATATTTGGATTGTTAATGATCGGATTGTTTATGTGGGGGATGAATTACCGGAAAGTCTGGACAATACGGAAATAGTAGATTGTATGGGAAAATATTTGGTGCCAGGATACATGGAGCCACATGCACATCCTTTTCAACTGTATAATCCAGAGGAATTAGCGTATCATGCCGCAAGAACCGGAACAACAACCTTGATTAATGACAGCCTGATGTGGCATTTTTTATTAAATAAAAAGAAAGCGTTTTCTTTATTGAGGGATTTTTCTGAACTTCCTGTCTCTATGTATTGGTGGGCGCGTTATGACTCACAAACGACACTACAGAATGAGGAGAAAGTTTTTAATACAGATGAAGTATTGAAATGGATAGCCCATCCGTCTGTAGTTCAGGGCGGAGAGTTAACCTCTTGGCCGGGTTTATTGGCGGGGGATGACCGATTACTTTATTGGATTCAGGAAACCAAACGGCTGGGCAAACCTGTTGAAGGACATTTTCCCGGAGCATCAGAGAAAACGTTAACGATAATGAAGCTACTTGGTGTAAACGCCGATCATGAATCAATGACGGGAGAAGAAGTAATCAAACGTCTGCAGCTCGGATATCAGGTAGGGTTGCGTTATTCATCGATCAGGCCGGATTTACCGAAGCTACTTGAAGAAATCGTTGCTGCAAATCTAGGTGGATATGATAATCTGACGATGACTACAGACGGTGCTACTCCTGGGTTTTATGAAAAAGGGGTCATGAATGTATGTATCGAAATCGCTATTGAAAAAGGAGTTCCGCTTGAAGAAGCGTACAGAATGGCAAGCTATAATGCAGCGAGACATTTTCATCTCGATGAACAGCTTGGCAGCATTGCACCAGGCCGCATTGCACACATTAATATTTTACAAGCGAAAGATAATCCACATCCTGAAAGCGTATTAGCCAAAGGAAAGTGGATTGTAAGAGAAGGTGTGGATCAGGAAGCTACATCCGTTATCAATTGGGAAAAATACGAGATCGGTCCGAGTACATTTGATTGGGAGCTTGATGCGAAGGATTTACAGTTTTCGTTACCAATTGGACTGGACATGGTGAATGAAGTTATAATAAAGCCTTACGCTATCGAAACAGATATTACAATGGTAGAATTGCCTGCAGAAAAAAACGAGGCATTTCTTCTATTAATTGATAAGAAAGGTAAATGGCGTGTCAATACAACGATTCGTGGATTTACAAATCGACTTGGAGCACTCGCAAGTTCTTTCTCAACGACAGGTGATCTTGTTTTTATTGGGAAAAATAAAGAAGACATACTGCTTGCCTGGGAACGTTTAAGGGACATTGGTGGAGGTATTGTTTTAGTTGATAAGGGGGAAGTATTGCTTGAAATCCCGCTTTACCTTGGTGGAATCATGTATAATGGAAATATGCGTGAGCTTATCGAAAAGGAAAAGCAGCTGAAAGCAGTCTTAAATGATTATGGCTATTCATTTAATGATCCAGTTTATAGTATACTATTCTTATCATCTACACATTTACCCTATGTTCGTATTACACAGCAAGGAATTATAGATGTTAAGAAAAAAGAAGTATTATTCCCGGCAACGATGCGCTAGCTTACTGTATTAATCAAGACTTATTTAAAGGTGTTGGGGGAAATGAGAAAAATAATCTGCGTTTTTCTGATCGTATTTGCTTTATTGGCAGCATGCTCAAATGAGGAGGAAAACGATCACGTTCAAGACAGCGCTGAAAAAGAAAATACAATGGAAGAAAAGCAAGAAGCAGCTGGCGTTGGTGAAAAATCGGAAAAACTTGAAAATATCTTTCCGTTAACAGGTATCGAAACAAATGAAGAGATTGATAATCGAATCATTAGTGTTATGGTAAATAATCATTCTGTGGCAAGACCGCAAACAGGACTTTCAAAAGCTGATATTGTCTTTGAACTATTAGCAGAGGGCGGAATTACCCGACTTCTGGCATTATATCAAAGTGAGCTACCGGATGTGGTTGGCCCTGTTCGGAGTGCCAGGGAATATTACTTTGAGTTGGCAAATGGCTATGACGCACTATATGTTTATCATGGAGCAGCAGCCTTTGTCGACGAAATGATTAAAAATCGCGGAATTGAGCATTTAAATGGTTCGATTTATGATAATGATGGAAAGTTATTTAAACGGGAATCATTTCGCAAAGCTCCACATAATTCTTATTTGCAGCTTGGTGCAGTGTATCGTGCAGCAGAAGATAAAGGATATGAAAGCACTGCAACTTATGAGCCATTGTCTTTTTTAACAGAAGACGAAATGGCAGAACTTCCAGGAAAAGTCGCTAATCATGTGAAGGTTACTTATTCCAATCAGCCGCTGGAAATCGTGGAATATGAATATGATCCATCTAACGGAAATTATACTAGATTTAATGATCAGGAAAAAACGGTTGAATTAGATACTGGAGATCCTGTACAAGTAGAGAATATTTTTATTGTAGAAACCTATCATGAAGTGATTGATGAAGTTGGTCGACGTGGAATTGATCTCACATCAGGTGGGGAAGGTTATTTAATTCAACATGGTAAAATTCAAGCGGTGCAGTGGGAAAATCGAGATGGAAGAATCATCCCTGTAAGAGAAGGTCAGCCAGTAGGCTTCATGCCAGGGAAAACATGGATTAATGTGATTCCATCCGATCCAGGATTACAACAATCTATATCCGTATCAAACTAGTATAGGAAGCAGGAGGGTTTGATTTGCAAATTGATAAATTACGTGGAGAACAATTAGATCAATTGTTTGATGCGATTCTATCGTTAAAGAATCGGGAGGAATGCTACCGCTTTTTCGATGATATTGCTACAATGTCAGAAATCCATTCCATTTCCCAACGATTACAAGTTGCAAAAATGTTGACAGAGGGAAGCACATATAGTGCGATCGAACAAGAAACAAACGCTTCAACAGCAACCATTTCACGTGTGCGCCGCTGCATTAATTATGGCAGCGATGGATACCAGATGGTGCTGGAAAGAATTTTGGAAGATGAAAAGTAAATGGTATGACCGCTGTCAGTATAAGCAGCGGTTTTTTGGGTTGGAATGAATGGTGAGCAGGTTATCGGAATCTATGTATGGAGGGTGTATAGCCGGAAATGAGTGGGAATATAAGTAAAAATAACCCTACAAGTGCAGATTATCCTATCCACCCAACAATTCCGGAAAGTTGAGAGACACCTGCTTAAAGTTAAGAGAAATCTCATAAAGTTGAGAGACATCTACATAAAGTTGAGAGACAACCCGAGCAGAACCACCTATCTCTCAACTTTTTAACTGTTTCTCTCAAATTAGACCACTTATCTCTCAACCCAGACCACTTATCTCTCAACTTTGCCCGCACCCCGCACACCCGAAAAACCACCGCCCGCATTCCCGCACGCCCGCATCCCCGCTCACCCGCACATCCGCCCGCCCAATTCGCACACCGATAGACCCCTAACGATCAAACTTCAAAAATTATTCTGAGCTAATTGCGAAGTCTCAAAGTGCAAGTGTCCCAAGGTGTTAAGGACAAGGCTAATTTTATTTTC
>NZ_BAAKSZ010000028.1:0-40561 GCF_059698015.1 Oceanobacillus sp. NCCP-135
AGTTAAGCTCTCCAGCGCCGATGGTAGTTGGGGCTTTGCCCCTGCAAGAGTAGGACGCCGCCAGGCATATTCCATTCCACAGTAGCATGACTACATTTGCTTTGTAACAATTAAAATGTCATGTGAGGAGTGAAGCTGTTTTGAATAAAGTTTGCACATAGACAAGTTTTAAAGTGCTTGTGTTGCAATGATATTCTATTATGGATTATTCCACAGTAGCTCAGTGGTAGAGCAATCGGCTGTTAACCGATCGGTCGTAGGTTCGAATCCTACCTGTGGAGCCATGGAGAGCTGTCCGAGTGGTCGAAGGAGCACGATTGGAAATCGTGTAGGCTGTTAACGCGGTCTCGAGGGTTCGAATCCCTCGCTCTCCGCCACTTTTAATATATATTGGCCCGTTGGTCAAGCGGTTAAGACACCGCCCTTTCACGGCGGTAACACGGGTTCGAATCCCGTACGGGTCACCAATATGGAGGATTAGCTCAGCTGGGAGAGCACCTGCCTTACAAGCAGGGGGTCGCAGGTTCGAGCCCTGCATCCTCCACCATATTTCGCAACATAACATCTTAATATGATATTTCATATCGCGGGGTGGAGCAGTCTGGTAGCTCGTTGGGCTCATAACCCAGAGGTCGCAGGTTCAAATCCTGCCCCCGCAACCAATTTATTTCAACTAACTACGTCGAGTTACATCATTGCTAGTTGAAGATGAGTAGTACTTTGGAGTATAATAAAAAAAATTCATTTTATTTCATCGAATTAATATATATGTAAATTGGTAAACAGTAGTACCTTAGAGTACAATTAAAAAATGGTCCGGTAGTTCAGTTGGTTAGAATGCCTGCCTGTCACGCAGGAGGTCGCGGGTTCGAGTCCCGTCCGGACCGCCACTTTAAATGATAGCACCACACTTAAACTTTAAACATCAAATGTTGTAATAAAATAGTCGCATTTGATTACTAACAATTTAATGGCTCGGTAGCTCAGTCGGTAGAGCAAGGGACTGAAAATCCCTGTGTCGGCGGTTCGATTCCGTCCCGAGCCACCATTTTTTATTTTCATGTATCTATCTTATATGTGGAGGGGTAGCGAAGTGGCTAAACGCGGCGGACTGTAAATCCGCTCCCTCAGGGTTCGGCAGTTCGAATCTGCCCCCCTCCACCATTTATTTTCATAGTTATGTAGGGGTATAGTTTAATGGTAAAACGAAGGTCTCCAAAACCTTTGATGTGGGTTCGATTCCTACTACCCCTGTCCTTTTGATTATGGCGGTCGTGGCGAAGTGGTTAACGCACCGGATTGTGGCTCCGGCATACGTGGGTTCGATCCCCACCGGTCGCCCCATTTTCAATTAATGGGCCATAGCCAAGCGGTAAGGCATCGGGTTTTGATCCCGTGTACCCTAGGTTCGAATCCTAGTGGCCCAGCCATATTGCGGAAGTAGTTCAGTGGTAGAACACCACCTTGCCAAGGTGGGGGTCGCGGGTTCGAATCCCGTCTTCCGCTCCATTTACATTACTGTGGCGGTATAGCCAAGTGGTAAGGCAGAGGTCTGCAAAACCTTTATCACCGGTTCAAATCCGGTTACCGCCTCCATTATTTTTATGCCGGTGTGGCGGAATTGGCAGACGCGCGGGACTCAAAATCCCGTTCCTTCACGGGAGTGTCGGTTCGACCCCGACCACCGGTATACCAACGTAAAAGTACGTTCGTTTTTAAAAAAGTTAAAAGCTCACAAATCTTGATATATCAAGATTTGTGAGCTTTTTTAATTTATAATGAACACGATAGAAAACGATAAGAATTGATTTGATTTTACACGAATTTTACACAAGATAATGCTGTTGAAATCCAAGTAGAGTAAGGTAACTACCTCCTTTCTAAAACGATATTTACACACATTAATGGTTCGATAAATTACCTAATAATAAACGCACCTACTGAAGGGATGTATGCTGTTGCTATTATCTGTTATAATTTCAAGTAAAGTGGTGTTTATCTTATGTTAGAAGAATAAAGCAATGTTCCGAAGAGAAAATTTGCTTGGGCTGATAAATGGGTGAAAATGACTGGTGACCGGGCTAGAATTGACGCAAAAGTAAACAATACGTATATAGTGTACGAAAAGAACGGAATTCTGGTTAAAGAATTTCCGAATGGCAAAGTCGTACCTCTTACAAATGAGGACAATCATGATGCATAATCACAAACCTATATTCTATGTGTTCGCAGGAAATAATGGAAGTGGAAAAAGCACAATCCGTAATTTACTCATCAATAAAATTGGTATTGAAATTAAGCTTGATCCTGATGCGATAGCTAGAAGAATAGACCCGTCAAACCCAGAATCCAAAAGACGAACAGAGAACGGATATGAAAATCGAAAGTATGATACGATTTCATTTACCGATACATCGTTTAGCAGATTGTCTATTATACAACTGTTCCGTAAGTGCTTAGCTGATATTTTCCGAAGTCCGGCCAATTGAACTTCATTTTTTATTATTTCCTGAATTGCTCTAACAGACAGCGATTTTGGCATTTCCGTAGAATAGTCATAACGAAATTCACAAGTGATATTAAAATAAGATACAAATAGAGGATCATTAGATCGAAGGCGAGGTCTAATCTCCTTTTCTATTGAATTTAAGTAATCACGGATGTGTTGAATATGATCTTCTTGAAGATTAATAATGAAAACAGACTCTTTTGACTCCATCTGTATAGTTTTTTGTGCTAGGTTTATACGTTCCATTTTGAGTAGTGAGATATCCTTTGGAGTAAACCCGTAATACCTAGGAAAAGTGGCACATCGCAAAAAGCTCAAACTAAAAAAATATTGACATAAAACGAAATACCGTTCATAATGTTTCTAATATTAACTATTGGTGAATTGTTAATGATCTAAATTTATATAAAAAAGTAATGACAGGGAACTAGTAAATAGACATTAGGTAAAAGAGAGTAAAATTCATCGGCTGAAAGATTTTACACGCCTGGAATGCTATGGAACCTATCCCTTGAACTGTTAGGCAAAACCTAACCGATTTCCTGCGATAAAGGATATTTAAGTGGATATTAGAAACAATCTAATATCAATGAAGGTGGTACCACGGAGACAAAGCTCTTCCGTCCTTATTATAAGGATGGAAGGGCTTTTTTTATTAAAATGGATGGTGAATAAAAAGTGAAGAAGAAAAGAATTGTTGTCAAAATAGGAAGTAGTTCTTTGGCAGATAGTAATGGCGGACTTAGTAGTGAGAAGATGTGTGAGCATGTGGATGCACTTGCACGACTAAAGAAGCTTGGGCATGAAGTTATTCTTATTTCGTCTGGAGCTGTTGCAACAGGCTTTGCTGATCTAGGCTATTCCTCTCGTCCTACCACCATAGCTGGTAAGCAAGCAGCTGCAGCCGTTGGCCAAGGATTATTAATCAGAGGATATACGGAAGAATTTAAAGAAAGGCATAGCATTGTGGCGGCACAATTACTGTTAACGAGACATAATTTCTTGCATAAAGATCAATATCATAATGTAAATGTCACCCTATCGGAGCTTTTACGATGTAATGTCCTACCGATTATTAATGAAAATGATTCGGTGTCAGTAGAAGAATTAACCTTTGGGGATAATGACATGTTATCGGCCTTAGTGAGTGGCCTTGTGCATGCGGATTTTTTAATGATTTTGACGGATATCAATGGAATCTATAATCAAAATCCACGAACAAATCGGCATGCGAAAAAGTATAACTTTCTTGATGAAATTAATGATGAATTAATAAGTGGTGCTTCTGGAACGGGTACAAAGATTGGTACTGGTGGAATGAAATCAAAAATAGAGGCAGCACGAACGGCACTGGATTTGGGTGTAAAAGTATTTATTGGATCCGGTACCGGGAATGAAAAAATGGTCGATATTCTTGTTGGAAAAGGGGATGGAACCTATATCGGGAGTACGTCTCAAGCTAGTGTGAAAGCGTCGAAGCAATGGTTAGCACTACATTCCATTCCCAGTGGTAAAATTGAAGTGGATCAAGGTGCAGTAGGTGCGATTTTAAGGCAGGGAAAAAGTCTCCTTCCCGCAGGTGTGACAAACATTTATGGAAGCTTTACTATCAATGATATCGTTGAAGTTGTGAACATAAATGGAAAGATTATCGGCAAAGGGAAAGTTAACTTTTCATCAGAACAATTATTGGAAATTAAAGGATTATCAAGTGCAGAAGCTATGATTATAACGAACAGTCATCACAGAGTGGTCATTCATAGGGATCATTGGGTCAGCCAAATTGAAAGGAGAAGATAGAATGAGTGAAATCGTTCAAGCAAGCCAAAGTAGGGAGTTAATTCAAAAAGGAAAAAAGGCCAAAGCAGCAGCTTCTTTATTAGCAAAGGCGACAACTGAACAAAAAAATACAGCACTTCTTATGATGGCAGAACAGCTTATCCAAGAACAGGCATTTATTTTAGCGGAAAATGAAAAAGATGTAAGAGCTGGTAAAGAAAATGGGATGACCGATGCTTTACTCGATCGTTTAAAGTTAAATGAACAACGATTACGAGACATGTCCGAAGCGCTTATTCAGTTAACAAAACTGAAAGATCCCACTGGGGAATTGTTAGAGGAATGGGAACGTCCGAACGAACTTATTATTTCACAAATCCGAGTACCGCTTGGGGTAGTTGGAATGATTTATGAAGCTAGGCCGAATGTGACAGTTGATGCATCAAGTCTTTGTTTAAAAACAGGCAATGCGGTATTGCTTCGTGGAAGTTCAACAGCTATCCATTCCAATATAGCAATTGTGAAGGTTATCCAGCATGCACTTGAATTAAGTAAACTACCTATTGAGTCTGTGCAATTGCTTGAAGATACAAGCCGAAAGACAGCCTCTGAAATGTTTAAATTGAATCAATATCTCGATGTTTTAATTCCGCGTGGTGGTGCCAAGCTGATTCGAACTGTCGTGCAAAACTCGACCGTTCCTGTATTAGAAACGGGTGCAGGGAATTGTCATGTATATATAGATGAAACAGCTGATCCGAAAATGGCGATTGATATAGCGATCAATGCCAAAACACAACGTCCATCTGTATGTAATGCTTGTGAGACGATTCTTCTCCATCGGAAATGGGCATCCAAGTATTTACTAGATTTATATACCGCTTTACGAGAGAAAGAAGTTCATATTCATGGGGATGAAACGGTACAAAAAATTGGAATGGATGTCATTCCCGCTAATGAAGCAGATTGGGGAATGGAGTATTTAGAGCTGGAATTGGCATTAAAGGTAGTCGATAACGTTGATGAGGCGATTACACATATTAATCATTATGGCACAAAACACTCAGAGGCGATAATTTCCCAGACGATGAAAAATGTAGAACAATTTTTCAATGAAATTGATGCTGCAGCCATCTATCACAATGCCTCAACAAGATTCACGGATGGATTTGAATTTGGATTTGGAGCTGAAATTGGGATAAGTACACAAAAACTTCATGCTCGTGGACCAATGGGTTTAACTGCTTTAACCTCAACTAAATATATCATTAAGGGAAAAGGGCAAATAAAGTAGTCTTTACATGATGTGGGAACTGTATCACAAATAGTGATAAAAATAAGAGCAGAAAATGTTGGGGGGTAAGAATTCACTGGCAAGATTATAACCTTTCTAAAAGGAACTGTTGCCATTGTTCTGTTAAGATAGTTCTTAGGCTATGCAAATTAGTAGATTGGATAGGAGTGATTTTATGGCAAGTAAAGTGTACTTATTTTCCTATGTCTGTGTTTCTAAAGAGGAATGGACGAATAAATGCATTGATGAAAGAATGTCAAAATTATATGATATACAGAAGATTCACCATACCCTATATATGATAAAAACAACAGAGGACGTAGAGTTTTTAGAGAAGTATTTAATGGAATGTTTTGACCATAAAGATACCTATTTTTTAGTAGACATAACGGATCAACCTAATCGATATAAAAATATTGACTCAATCGACATTAGAATTTGGATGGATAACATATAGTTATAAATCTCTTCAAGGGTAATTGTGAAGGGATTTTATAATATTTCAACTAAATTAGGCAAGGGTGGTGAAACCGTGGGGCTATTTGAGAAACTATATACTCTATTTATTATATTCTCCGTATTAATTGGGCTAGTCATCGGTCGAGTCAGTGGAATAGAAACTTATGCAGATAAGTTTATACTGCCTTTATTGATTATTATGTTGTTTCTTACTTTTTTACAAATCCCTTTAAAGGATATTAAAAAGTCATTCTCAAATCGTAAATTCACATTTACTAGTATAGGAATGAATTTTGTACTAACGCCATTATTGGCTTGGTTTCTTGCTGCTATTTTCTTGGTTGATAATCCTGCATTATGGCTAGGATTTATTATGCTAATGGTTACCCCTTGTACTGATTGGTATATTATTTTTACAGGAATTGCAAAAGGGAATATAGCACTATCTACAAGTATTCTACCCTTAAACTTAATTCTGCAACTTCTTTTATTACCATTATATCTTTATTTATTCTCAGGAACAGTTGGTGTAGTTGATTTCCACCTAGTGATTGAAAGTATTATCCTTGTATTGATCATACCTTTTGTTTTAGCCTTTATAACAAGACATTACATTTTAAAGAATGAAAAAGACAATTTAATAGAAAAAGTTAGTTCATTACCAGTAATCTTTTTATGCTTGGCAATAGTGGCCATGTTTGCTTCACAGGGAGGCTTATTACTGAATAATTTAGATTTATTGGTTGAATTAATTCTACCGATTCTCGCTTTCTTTTGTATCAATTTTATTATTGGACGTTTGGTTGGAAAGGGATTTAAATTAGATAGGGCCAATACAGCCAGTTTAAACCTAACGACGTTGGCTAGAAATTCACCAGTGGCATTGGCGATTGCTATGACGGCATTTCCTCATGAACCATTAATTGCTTTAGTGTTAGTTATAGGCCCTTTGATTGAATTACCTTTGTTGGCTTTAATAGCTTATATAATAGTTGTAATTGATAAACGAACTTGATGCTTTACTCAAGCGGTGCCCAGAATTGAATCACAGCTAGTGGTAAATAGAGAGTGGAAACTGTTATTAATAAGGAATAGATAGAAAAAATCTAGGTTACCTTCCAAATGCGTTATCTAACTCCACCGACTTTAGACGGTATCGGCTTTTAGCCTTATCTTTTGATGTCCATACTGAGGGGTAAGAGGTGAAGAATAGTATGGACGGATATAAGAAGAATGGTCACGTAGTCTACGATATCAAGTACCATGTCATCTGGGTAACGAAATATAGATATAAGGTGTTAAGTGGGCAAATTGCATATAGAACCAGAGAATTAATTAGACAAGGTTGTGAAGCAAGAGGTATAACAATCTTGCAAGGAAGTGTTGGAAAAGATCATATTCATTTATTGATATCGTGTCCACCAAGTCTTGCCCCAAGTGAAATAATTACATATCTAAAAGGAAGATCATCAAGACTTCTCCAAGATCAATTTCCAGATTTGAAAAAGAAATATTGGAACCAGCATCTATGGGCAAGAGATTATTTCTGTGCAACAGTTGGAAAAGTAGATGAAGAAACGATTAGAAATTATATCGTAAATCAATTTAATGAAGAAAAGAACGACATATTTAGAATTGAGGATTGAGTTTAGTCAAATTTGGAGTGTGCTTAAGCATAAGGACTTTAAGCAGGACTTCAGCTTGAAGAACGACTTTAGTCGTCGATATTTATGTCTAAATCTACCTGCTTTAGGTGGTCGTTTAACCCCTAACGATCTTTTTTACATCTAAAGGTTATTCTCCATTTTTTATTATTGCTTCTGCTTTAGCTAATTTGTGATACATCCGTTTGCACTATAAACTGTTTGCGAGTTTCCATATTCATGATAACCATATCTCAAGAGCCAATTTTTTGTAATAAAAATTGGCTCTTTATTTTGGTGACATCGTTCAGAGAATTCCGTTGGTAGATAAGAAAGTATAGAATATTTCCTTACCGTATAAGTGCAGGCTAGGCTGTCACCTAAGGGCTTGGTGATAACCGAGTTTTCAAATACTGATAAGAAAGTATAACTTTTTTAGGAAATCAGTATAAGTGCACAAAGGCTTTCGCGATTAAGGCTTGGCGATAAGCCAAAGTTTCCTAATATTTCTTAAATCTTTTGTCGGGTGAATTTCAGGCATAAAATTATTTCTTCAGAGTATTATAATGTCTTAATCATAGCGTATTATGTTGTAATGACAATTTGGTTTATATAGCTGGATGGTAATAATAAATGTAGCAACCTTAGTATGTGTGAAATATTCCTCAATGACCATATTAATAACTGAAATTCACCTCCTCCTTACCACTGGACTATGCCTTTTACATACTAAAAGAAAGGGATTTTTTTGACAAAATAAGACGAATTCCGAGAAGTCATAGGGACCAATATAAATATAACTAAACCTAGTTGACAAGTTGGTATTGTCGGGATACAATAGGAATCATAAAATTTAATATGTAACTCTTATTTAGAGAGGTTGAGGGAACTGGCCCGGTGATACCTCGGCAACAGTTGATGGAAAAATCAAGATGTGCCAAATCCAGCAGACTTTACGTCTGAAAGATAAGAGGTTTTGCTTAAGGCTTGGACCTGAGTAGCTGACCTCTTGGAAAAGTGGTCTTTTTTAATAGGACAATTTTTTTGGCAAGAGCTGAATTCATATAAGAATGGAGGATTAGGATGAGTAAAGCGCAACAGAATGAGAATCTATCATCAATTTTTACTGAACTCGATAATAGCTTGGAAGAAATGAAGAACTGGAGAAGGTATATGCACCAGCATCCGGAACTTTCTTTTGAAGAAGTACATACAGCAAAGTTTATAGAGGATAAACTAATCGAATTTGGATTAGAAGTAAAGACGCAAATCGGGGGCAATGGATTAATTGGAATCCTAAAGGGTGCAGGCTCAGGAAAAACGATTGCTTTAAGAGCGGATTTTGATGCTCTTCCAATTAAGGATGAGAAAGATGTCCCCTATAAATCTACCAATCCCGGTGTCATGCATGCGTGCGGACATGATGGTCATACCTCTGCTTTACTAGGTACTGCAAGAACACTAAGTAAGTATCGGCAAAAGTTAAAAGGTGCCATTCTTTTTGTTTTCCAGCCAGCGGAAGAAAAGCCGCCTGGTGGAGCAAAGTTTATGATTGAAGAAGGTATTCTGGACGATGTAGATTATGTATTTGGTGCCCATTTGGCCTCTGATATTCCACTAGGGAAAATAGGTGTTGGTGAGGGATATCAAATGGCAGCAGTTGATAAATTTGAGATTAATATTCAAGGACGTGGCGGGCATGGAGCGAGACCACACCAAAGCATTGATTCACTTGTTATAGGAACCGGTGTAGTGGAAGGATTGCAAAAAATTGTTAGTCGTAGAATCGATCCACTAAAATCTGCCGTTGTGACTATCGGCGTCTTCCATGCAGGAAATGCTTTTAACGTTATTCCTGATACGGCAACAATTGAAGGAACCGTCCGTACGTTTGATGAAGATGTTCGTGATCAGGTCGAAGCTGAAATATATTCAATTGTAAAAGGAATTACCAGCGGGTTTCATGCAGACTATGAAATTGATTATCTCCGCGGTTACCCGGCACTATATAACCATAAAGAAGAAACAGAGACAGTGAGCGGACTTTTATCGGAAGTTTTTACGAAACAGGATATTGTCAAGCTGGAACCAACAATGGGGGCAGAGGATTTTGCCTATTTCCTGGAAGAAAAACCAGGAACGTATTTTAAAGTTGGTTCGCATAACGAAAATGAAGCTACCCATTATCCGCATCATCATCCAAAATTTGATTTTGATGAGAGAGCACTGGTAAACATCAGTAAATCCTTTGTCAAGATAGTGTCACACTACCTTTTCTAAGGGAGAATAAAGAAAACGATGGAGGGGAATATTTCGATGAAAAGAAGTTATCTACTTATAATTGCATTATTATTTACGTTATTTTTATTTGGGTGCGCAAATGCAAGTCAAGATACGACAGAAAGTGAAACAAATACTGGAGATCAAGCTGCTGGGGAACCAGTTGAGGGTGGCACATTGAATGTTGCTTTTGCCTCAGACCCGGATACACTTGACTGGATGTCTACTGGGGCAACGGCAACAAGAGATGTAGGCTGGCATATTTTTGAATCCTTATTTGCCTTAGATAAGGATTATCAAGTAAAACCAATGATTGCTGAAGATTATGAAGTGAGTGAAGATCAAAAAAAATATACAATTACGCTTCGTGAAGGTGTGAATTTTCATGACGGATCTACAGTTACGGCGGAAGATCTCATCGCATCGATTGACCGCTGGAGAAAGGTTTCCTCTGTAGGAACGATTGCAAATGAGTATATTGAATCAGTCAAAGCGATTGATGAGTTAACTGTAGAAATTACACTAAACAAGGTATACAACGCATTTATGTCAGATATGGCGGCACCAAAGTCGGCAATGATGATCATTCCGAAAGAAATTGCAGAGGCTGCTGGTGAAAAACCACTGACACCAGAACAGTATATTGGAACTGGGCCATTTAAATTTGAAAATTGGGAGCGAGGCAATGAAATTGTTCTAACCCGCTTTGAGGATTATTCTGCACGTGAGGAAGAAGAGTGGGGCGGTTTAACTGGCAAAAAGATTGCATACTTTGATGAAATTAAATTCTTGATTGTTAAGGATCCACAGGTAATGATTAACGGTCTGAAAACTGAAATCTATGATTATGCACAAGCCATTCCTGCAGACTTGTATGAAGTCGTTGAAAGTGATCCAAACATTGATCCAGTAACTTATATTAACGGATATTCTGTTACTACTCCAGACAAAACGGAAGCGCCATTTGATGACTTGAAAGTACGCCAGGCATTGAGTCACGCATTGGATAAGGAAGTTATTGCGGAATCAACTTATGGTAACGAAGACTTTTACAGCATGGATGGTGCACTATTTGATCCAGAACAAACGGAACTTTACACTGATCGAGGAACAGATAATTATTTAGCATATGATAAAGAAAAAGCAAAGCAACTGCTGGAAGAGTCTGATTATGATGGCAAGCCAATCGAGATTATGTACTCCAATGATTCAGAAACGTATAAACGAATCTCACAAGTTATGAAACAACAAATGGAAAAAGTAGGTTTCGTGGTGGAACTGGTACCATATGAATGGGCAACCTACCTGGAAAAATGGAATGACCCCGCAAATTGGGATTTAGTTGTTGTAGGATGGTCTACTCGTTTCTCACCAAGTGAACTAGGAATGCTGATCGAAGACACACCAAGTAGTGGCTGGTACAACAGTGAGCGCTGGAGAAGTCACCTTGATGCATGGGGTGTAGCAGAATCTGCAGAAGAAAGAAAAGAAATTTTAGCTGACATGAACCAAACGGTAAATGACGAGCTTCCATTTTTAAAAATTGCGAATGAGACAAAATTAGATATTAAGAGTGAGAAAATTCCAGCCTACGATAATTGGGTTGGTCAACGGTTTTGGAATACTTGGAAGAGTGAATAATTTTGCTGGTGGGAAGTCTTGTCAGGCAATATAATGACTGAGACTTCCCTTCTGAGTTTACATACATACATCTACGAGGAGGAAATACGTTGCTGCAATACACGACACGGAGATTGTTTTCAATCATACCTGTAATGCTAATTGTTAGTGTGATTGTTTTTTTAATTGTCCATCTGACACCAGGCAACCCTGCTTATCTTATCCTTGGAGAAGATAGTTCACCAGAAGCGATAGCGCAGCTGGAGGAGCAATTAGGATTAGATAAATCAATGGCTATGCAGTTTGTTGATTGGATTAAAAATATTTTTACAGGTAACCTTGGTCAGTCTATTTATTCCTCCGAACCTGTTACGCAAGTGATTATGGAACGAATTGGTCCAACGTTCAGTTTGATGATAACAGCGATGAGCTTAACATTAATTATTGCTATTCCTACAGCAATTTTTGTTGTTTGGCGAAGAAACACCTTTCTGGATCCTTTGTTTACCTCTATTTCCCTTCTTGGAGCGTCGATTCCAGAATTTTGGTTTGCAATGCTGCTTGTACTTGGACTGGGGGTAGGTATTCCGATATTCCCTGTTGCCGGCTATGTTCCAATTGCTGAAGGGTTGGGTAATTGGATTTATCATTTGATTTTACCTGCATTTGTCCTGGCTGCGGTTGAAATTGGGCTGATTGCCAGAATGCTTCGGGATGGGATGTTGGAGTCGGTGAATCAGGATTACACAAAAACGGCTCGTGCAAAGGGTGTAAAAGAAAGTGTGGTGTTGATGAAGCATGTCTTTTCCAATGCACTTATCCCAACCACCACGGTTATCGGTGTAACGGTTGCCGGCTTACTTGGGGGAACGGTTATTATTGAAACAATTTTCACCATACCTGGCATTGGACAGCTTTTAATTGATTCCATTCATCGCAGGGATTATCCGGTAATACAAGGAGTTGTTCTCTTTATTGCTGTGGTCTATGTCATTGTGAATCTACTAATCGACCTTTTATATGCATTCTTAGACCCAAGAATTAGGTATGATTGAGCCTGAAGGAATTTGAAAAATTTAAAAAGGGGATTTCCGTATGTTTAAGAAAAAACGAAATCTAATAGCGGGAAGTATACTGCTTCTGCTTACGGTTGCCACAATTACGGCATCGTGGTGGCTGCCAGTTTCACCCTCCGAAATGGATTCAGCAAAACGGTTACTGGGACCATCTGCCGATCATTGGTTTGGTACGGATCATTTTGGCAGAGATATTCTAGCACAAACAGTAGTTGCTGCACGTGTTTCCCTAATGGTCGGTTTAACGGTTGCACTGATTTCCACTATATTAGGAACGATTACTGGTTTAATTGCCGGATATTATAAAAAGGCTGATTTTTTCATTATGCGAATTATCGATGGGATGCTGGCCTTTCCATCTTTACTGTTGGCGCTGGCATTAGTGGCTGCGCTTGGCGGCAGTGTTACGAATATCATCATTGCACTGTCTTTCTCTTTCTGGCCAGTTATGACACGAATTGTCCGTTCGGCTGTCTTGCAAATTAATTCAATTCAGTACATTGATGCCGCGAAGACTTCGGGCATTAGTGATCCAGTAATATTATCCCGCTATGTTTTACCAAATGTGCTCTCGCCAATTATTGTGCAGGGAACATTTATTTTTGCAAAAGCAATTTTGGCAGAGGCAGCATTAAGCTTTTTAGGAGTTGGAGTGGAACCTTCCACACCAACATGGGGGAATATGCTTCAGGAAGCACAAATCTATATTTCCATTGCACCTTGGTTTTCTATTTTTCCCGGGATTGCCATAGTTATCACCGTCCTTGCGTTAAATATGCTTGGAGACGGTTTACGTGATGCCTTTGATCCACATGCAAAAGGAAAAGTGAATAGGAAGAAACGCCGATTGAAAAAACAAATAAACGCAGCATAAAGGCTTTTAATCTGTTGAAAAAGGAGGAGATAGTCAGTGCTGGAGGTAAAGAATCTAAAAACACAGATTGACACCAATGAGGGAATTGTCAAAGCAGTAGATGGTATTTCCTTTACAGTGGAAGCGGGTCAAACCCTTGGGATCGTTGGAGAATCTGGAAGCGGAAAGAGTGTGTTAGCCCATTCCATCATGCAGTTGAACCCAAAGCCGCCTACCTTTTATCCAGAAGGTAAAATTTTATTTGAAGGAAAAAATCTGTTGAAGCTTTCGGAAAAGCAACTTCGTAAAATTTGCGGAAATGAAATTGCAATGATATTCCAGGATCCGATGTCTAGCTTAAATCCTGTCTTTAAAATTGGCGCTCAGCTGGTAGAGGCGATTTTGACCAATCAAAAAATGCCCAGTAAGAAAGCAAAGGCTCGGGCTATTGAGTTATTGAAGGATGTGGGAATTCCTGATGCTGAACATCGGATGAATGATTATCCGCATCAATTCTCAGGTGGAATGAGGCAACGAGTGCTGATTGCGATTGCATTGGCTGGTAATCCGAAACTACTAATTGCAGATGAACCAACAACTGCCCTGGATGTAACGATTCAAGCACAAATTTTAGAGTTAATGAGGCGCATTCAAAAGAAATACGGAACGGCTATCATTCTGATTAGTCATGATTTAGGTGTTATTTCACAAATGGCTGATAAAGTATTGGTTATGTATTCAGGGAGAATTGTGGAGGAAGGCTCTTTGAACGATATATTCTATCGTTCGTCGATGCCATATACCTGGTCACTGCTACGTTCCTTACCACGTCTGGATGGGGCAGCACATGAACGTCTGATCAATATAGAGGGACAGCCACCAAGTCTAGTGTCCTCACCAGAAGGATGCAATTTTCATCCACGATGTCCCTTTGCTACGGATAAATGTCTGGAAGTAGATCCAGAATTGATAGTAAGAGGAGAAGGACATCGGGTGGCCTGTGTCTTGTCTAAACAGGAATTTGAAGCAGCGAAAGAACGACTTGAGTCTGCCGAGAGGGAAGGAGTGCTCTAATTTATGACGGAACCCTTGCTTGAGATTCGCGACGTGAACATGCATTTTCCTATTAGAAGTGGCGTGTTTCAAAAAACAAAAAATTACGTAAAGGCTGTTAATGGTGTTAATTTGACAGTGAATAAAGGAGAAACCCTTGGAATTGTGGGTGAGTCTGGTTGCGGAAAGAGTACACTTGCCCGAACATTAGTCGGACTGCTTAAGCCCACGTCCGGGGATATTCTATTTGAGGGCGAAAGTATCCTTCATTACAATCATAAAGAGATGCATCAACTCAGACGGGATATTCAAATGGTGTTTCAAGATCCATTTACAAGTTTGAATCCAAGGATGAAAGCCGGCGATATTATTGCCGCACCACTGAAAGCTTATCGGATGACCGATAATTTAGATTATAGAGTGAAAGAATTAATGGATCTTGTCGGCTTAAAAGCGGATGATTATCATAAATTACCCCACCAGTTTTCCGGTGGTCAGCGCCAGCGAATTGGGATAGCCCGTGCGCTTGCGTTGAATCCGAAATTAATTATTTTAGATGAACCGGTAAGTGCGCTGGATGTCTCGATACAAGCGCAGGTAATTAATTTGCTGGAAGATTTACAGAAGGAACTAGATTTGACGTACGTTTTTATTTCCCATGATTTATCGGTTATTAAGCATATTGCTGACAAAGTAGCGGTCATGTATTTAGGGAAAGTGATGGAAATATCCGATAGTGAATCTTTCTATAATGATGCACGGCATCCGTACACCAATGCCTTACTGTCCGCAATTCCATTGCCAGATCCGGGAAAGGAAAAGGTACGTGAGCGAATTGTGTTAAGCGGGGAATTACCGTCACCATCCAATCCGCCAACAGGCTGTGTTTTCCATACAAGATGTCCATTTGCGCAGGAAACTTGTAAAACCAACGTTCCATCCTTGGAAACAAAGGATGATAACAAGGCCCATCTTGTCTCTTGTTTTTACCCAATGAATGTCGAAAGGAAACAACCTGTAGAAAATAGTTAATAGAGGGGGAATACGATTGGAACTGCATAAGATTTCATTAATGGATGCTTATATGATTGAAACACTAAGAAGTAACGGTATCTCCAATGAGGAACTCCTTGCTCAGATCAAGCAGGGGAATGTAGAAGCATGGCAGGAATTGAATGAGCATTTTGATTTTAAGGAGCTTGTTAAACTTGCCAAGCAAGATATTGAACGGTTTCAAGAGATTCTTTCACAAGGGTATCGTGTTAAATTTGTAACCTTTAATGGACTGAAAAATTTACTGCGACTTCGATTTGGCAAGGAAAAAGACAAAGACTATGAAGTGACGGAAAAAGGTATTCGGAATCTAATTTTAGATAGTGAGCAATTATCAAGTTTAAAGGAAATGTTGTCGGGAAATTGGGTGGTTGAAGAGATGGAAAAGCATGATGGGAGAAACGCGGGGACGGTTCTCGTGTTGCTCTATTTGCAACACAAGACACCGTCCCCTTGATTTCCAGTTTGTTTGCAGAAAAAAACGTGGCACTTTGATTTTAAATCGATTAAAGGGAAAATATTGATTTAACAACTAAACAAGGGAAAGTTACATTGGAATGATAGATAGCAAAAACTCAGATAATGCTTATTGAATCAGCATTATCTGAGTTTTTTTAAGTCAAAATATAAAATATCTCCACTATTTCACCGCACTGCAGGTAAGTGGGGGACTGACACCTTTTTCTAAGAAAGATAAGCTTGGGGCAACTGCCAATAACGTCTGATTTAACTAACAATCAAGTCACTACTGATTAATCGTTTCACTCAATTACCGCCCCCGCCATAAATGGATAAGATCTTGATTCTGTCCCTGGAAAATACATCAGTACGATTTGGTCCCCAGGAAACAACTGCTGGTTCCGGGGTTAAATTGCCGCCAAGGTCTTCCCAATCCTCCCAGTTTGAGCCATTCCATGTTTTTTTATAAAGCTTGTTACCATTTCCACGGACAAAAACATCAAGCTGGTTGTTTCTGCGTGAGGAAACAGCGGATCCACTAGTAAGCACATCACCAAGGTTCTCCCAGTCACTCCACCTGCTGCTATTCCACCATTTATGATCAAGCGCGTTGTCTGTGCCCCGAACAAATACATCAATTCGATTTGATCCCCATGAAACAGCAGCGGGTGCTGATGTTAATTCACCTCCAAGGCTTTCCCAGCTACTCCACGTGCTGCCATTCCACCAGATATGATAAAGCGCATCGTCTGTTCCGCGGGCAAAGACATCGAGTCGATTATTTTGCCATGAAGAAACAGCCGATGCTGAGGTTAAAGTGCCACCTAAGCTTTCCCAGCCTTGCCAACCTTGCCTTGGCTCCTCGGGCTGATCAACGCCCGCCATTTCCAATGTAATTTCAATAACCCGGGTTAGTACACGGTTCATGACACTTCTCGGTACATTCATTTGCGAGAACAATAAGGAAAACCACGGTACCTGCCGCTGAAACTGCTGATAAACTTGCGCAGCTGATTGATTCGTTTTCGCTTGGTTCAATGTATAATTAACAATAATCAAAAATACATAATCCGTAATTTACCTGTTCATTCCAGCTTGCTCAAGCTCTGAATATAAATTGCTATGTTTAGAACGGAGCCGTTGCATAACCTCCTGTGCGCTCACTTGCTGGCGCATTTCTAAAGAAGCCATACCATAATGATACACAGGCATTGGCATAGGTGCTGACATTACGTAATAATATGGGTATCTATAGATCTTGATTCCTTCACTTTTTCATCAGTGTATGCAGGGGAGGAATTTGGGAAGCGGCTCAGAGGGCCTGTTCCCACTACTTAACGATTAAGTGGAAAGAGTATGGGGAAATTCCGAAAGCTTCTTACAGAGATTATAAAATAGAATGTATGTTTCACATATCTGTGTTATACTGTCAGTAGATAATGTTCCTTTTAGGGGCGGTCGGCTAATCCCAGTGTGAAAGTGGGGTGATGCCCATGAGTATGTATGAAGTTTTGATGGTACTGGGAAGTTTTGGTACCTTGCTAATTGCATTGCTCGCTTTGGTCATTACGATGATCAATAAAAAATAGACCTTCCCCATTACCAGTTAAAAGTTTTCGGGAGAGGTCTATTCGTTAGAGTAGCCGATCCCTCTGGGGGAACCGCTTATCCAAAGAGTCCAGTTACCGCTGGGCTCTTTTTAATATATTCAGTTTCTAATTACATTATACCACATTTGGCTGAAAATGAAACTACCACTGACCATCATAATCTGAGGTTTTGATGATACTGGAAAGTTGGCGGTACCTTTGATGATTGAGTGTACAGAAACTGATGAGTTTTGTAACAGGTATTTAAACTTCTTCAAAATTAATGTAGTTTTAATTTATTCCCATTTATCAGATTTTTGAAATCTTATTCTATCCTTATTTGTTGGAATTCCATTATTTACTTTTTCCCATATGCCATTTTTAAATATTTCGTATTGTTCAAAAGCAAAAAGCAATCCGTTTGCAGTAGCTATGTTACTACTATCCATAAGTTGAAAATGCAAATGCGGAGCAAAGGAGTTCCCTGAATGACCAACTCTACCAATAACTTCACCTTTTTTAACACGCTGACCAACTGAAACCTGAATTGACCCTGTTTGAAGATGGACTAATCCAGCATATACATTGTTGGCACATTCTATAATGATGTAGTTGCCAGCAACTGATTGTATGTCGTCTTTTTTCGGGTCGAAATAATGGGCATTTTTATAAGCGTTAGACATATCTAAAAGCAATTTTGTTCGTGCTCGTTCTTTATAACCATCCTCTGCTTGAACAATGATTCCGTCACAAGGAGCAAATACTTCCTGCCCCCAACAATAATATTCATCTAAAGGAACCCCAAAAAGTAGATATTGCGCCAAACTAGTGCGATAGGCGGGCCAGCCCTTTCTTTCCCAATCCACTTGAATAAAGTCAAAAGCATATCTTGATCCTAATTGGTTTGTGCCGTGACTCGGAATTTTTGTCCCTGGCGTGTTAGGAGAGTACCATTCTCCTCTCAAAGGAAACTCTACAATTATCGGCGCACGCGCGTCAATCATCTCATACCCCTCCTCCGTCGATTCTTTACCTGCATTACTTAGGATGGTGCCTGACCCCCAGTGAAGTAAAGTATGAACGCTTTAGAGAAGTGAAGGTCTAATACCATTCACCTTATTCTTCCACACGACTAAACAATCAGGCTATGTTTCAACATTAGATTAACCATCTTCATATCAAAATCTCTATACCCCTGCCCTCTACTCCAGATTTGCATGTGCTCATACTCCGGATGGTTTTTATCAGCCATAATTTCAAGGAAATCCTCATAACCACCTTCTCCACCTACATCCTCAGGCGGTGTTTTTCCTTCACCTTCTAAGCAGATAGGGTAATTCTTATCGTAATTCTCGATTACATGTTCCACCTTGATATCATGTACCCAGCAATCGCCAAAATCATAAATATATGTTAATTTAGCTGGCATGTATTCAGTCAGCTTGACTGTGGTGTCCATTCTCATCGGGATATCATCATCTCCATAACTAAATGCTTCCTGATCGCATACAAGATTAACAATCGGTTTGTATCCTTCTCCGTCATATGCAGGATGGTTAAGAGAATAGGGCTGATTTGATTTTTTGCTATCAAAAATATAAAATTCATGAAGATGGTAATCCTTCCAACCAAATGCTTTCTGTATCACCTTATGTAAATTACGGAAAGTGATGTTCATCGGTACGATAACTCTCCGGAACACGTTAATGTTATGAAAGCGCAATGTTATCTTCAATTCTAAAGCTTTTGTTTGAAAAATTGGGATACCCGCGAATTCCTCTAAATCCTTATACATCTCTTCATTCGGATGGAAATAGTCACTTTTTCCATCACCGACTAAACTATGGCTAATCCGGAGACTCATGGCAGGTTGATAAATGGTATCTGAATCCAATAATTCTTCAAAGAAATACAGCGTTTTGCAGGCGTTGTTCATTCGTGCAACTAATTTCCTGTTTTTCGTTTTCGTAAATGTAATATCTTTGGCAGAATGGATAAACTGATCGATTACATCATTTCTTATACATTCTTGTTCGAAGGTATTTCGGATAGATTGTAAAATGATTTCATCCATATTTTTAAAATCCTTAGCCTTAAGTCCATGCAAAACAATGACATATCGATTTTTATCATTCACAAGTACGATTGTTTTCCTTCGATTGACGTTCATTAAATTGGCATGCCAAGATGTGAGGGAACTCTCCTCATCAACTATTTCCGGCTTCTTTTTTAATTGATCTAACAACTTTTTTGTGCATTGAATGATCATAACCTCAAACTCCTTTCTGAGAATTTAAAAATAATGATATTTGCGTTCCCGGCATACTTTACATCTTTTGGGATGATCAAGGTCTTTATGCTTAAAAAAATGTTGCTCACCCACAGTAAAAGTGAAACGGTTACCACATTATAAGCATTTTAACAAAAAATCTTCAGGGGGTTGACCTTTTAAAGCTACGTTGATAGATTCTTCTCTCTCTAAAATAGATTGCCTATCAATGCTATCCCTTTTTTCCAATGCTCTAATTGTAGATTGAATCTCAGCTTTGACCTTTTTATATTCAATTTCGCCCCATGCTTTTAAATATGTAATATACTTTGAATTACCAGTTTCCCTAATCTTCATCAGAAACAACAGTATCATTTCACGATTACGATCTTTTAAGTAGGTCATATCCAGACATGGTTTATTTTCTGTTAACCATTGGTTCCATTCATCTAAAAATTCATCTGCCGCTCTTAAAATGGCTCGAATTTCATCTTCGGATAAAGAATTTATTTTTGTTTTCATACCATTAGCGTACCTTTCCAATTTTTATACAAACCATGAATCAAGTCCGTCAACCAACAGGTCGCAGGTACCATCCAGTCAAATTAGTTCATATAAAGAATCCTGCCCTAAGTGACGGACATATTCCTCAGTAAGCTTACGTAAATTATCTGAACTATCTAAGTCAATCCAATCATCAATACTGCCTAAAAAGCAAAATCTTTCTACTTGAAACCCTCTATTCTGTTCATCAATTAGTTTAAAGCGCATCACTGTTTCATAATCTTTATATTTATCAATGTTTACACCAGCAGTGTATGGTGAAAAGTGATTTAGTTCATTTATAACAGTGTAAATATAAATGAATTCCTTTTTGATATCTAGTTTAAAATCCTGAATCGGAGAGTATTTTCTCATTGCTGTTTCAATGACTTTTATTTCATTGTTCCGAATCAATTTTTTAAGAATCTTACGCAAATATACTTTCCCATTTGGGTTTTCATAGATTTCATACCCATCAGGAATGTGCTCAACATCCGCCGCTCCGGTACTTTTTTTAGCGAAGTAATAGGTAACATTTTCCTTTTTAGTAAGCCGACTATGTAAATAGTACATATCTCCACGAAAGTTTTTATACGTTACAACCATTTACCACACCACTCTCTATGAATTTAATTTAACCATCTTTCTATTATTATACCAACGGTGGGGAATTTAAACTAGAGTTCCAAAATTTTTACATCTTTCACCCCTGACTGTGGGGAGTGACACCGTATTCCCATTTCACTTGTCTCACTTCAAAATTTGTCAAAACAAGTTCAATCCCCACTGCGTTAAAATGATAGAATAATGGGGACTGATACCATGGTAGCCATGCCATTATTGATTAAAGGAGATTCCTCAAAATCTACCTACACTGGACATGACCAACTAAGCAAAGAACTCATTAACACATTTTTTAAGAATTTCTTGAAGCATTTTTCCCCGACGTTCATGACAATTTAGATTTTTACGCAATTAAGCCACTGTCTGAAGAAGTGTATACGAATGTGCTGAAAGGCAAGAATCGCCGACTTGATATTGTAATAGAGACCACGCTTAAAGGAACAGATGTGATAGTCATCGTTCATGTTGAACCACAAAGTTACAAACAAGATAATTTTCATGAACGGATGTACCATTATTTTAGTATGTTGTACAATAAGTACCAGAAACTGATTGTACCGATTGCTGTTTTTACTTATGATGAAAATTGGGAAAAGAATCAGGACACAATGGCATTTCCTTTTTTTCATGTTCTCATATTCAACTATATGACACTTCATTTAAAGAAAAAGAATTGGCGTGATTATATTCGTTCGGACAATCCCGCTGCCGCAGCACTGATGAGTAAAATGGGATATAAGATGGAAGAACGGGTGCAGGTGAAGAAGGAATTCCTGCTTATGATTACACGAATGCAACTGGATTCTGCGAAACAGCGTCTAATATACGGCTATTTCGAAACCTATTTAAAGCAAACAAAAGAAGAGAAGGAACAGTTAATGGCTGAAATTGAAAAATTACCAGAAGCAGATAGATTTTTGGAGATTCCGATTTCGTATGAAGAGAAAGGTAAAGAGATTAGGAAAAAAGAAGGAGAAGCAATTGGCGTTAAGAAAGTAGCAATAGAGATGTAGAAAAAATTTTGATGGTCCACAGATACTGCCTGGTGCTGGTTTTTATCCGGGAATAATATCAAATCGATTCATCACACTGACGGTGCGGATCAATATCATCTTTGGGAAAGCAGTAAGGAAGGAAAGTAGTTTTGCTAAGGGATTTGATGAAGGGAGATTTGTAAAAGTAAAGAAATTGAGGTTAATATAATTTTTATAGAACTAACTATCGTATGGCAGCAAAGGGTTAGAGAGACTTTGTAAAAGTGGTTGTAAAACAACGAAATAAAGAAGAGAACTCAATTATAGAAGTTCTCTTGTATTGTTAGCTTTTATTCTTTTGGCTGTAAATCCTCAATGGAATCTATATCCATATTAGATGGTGCAGCTAATCCGATCTGGGTATTTTCATAACTTGACCCTAAATCTATAAAATCACCTTCATGTTCCTTGTATAAAGCACCATGCGTTGTAGGCATCCATGGAGAAAGAGTAGCATCAGCATCACCTGATGAGATGGACTCAAACATAATAGCTGGATCAATTGGAGTAAGCGTAACGTTGTATCCTTGTTGTTCCAATACATTTGCAGCTATGTTTGCTGTAAATAATTCTGAATCCCATAGAGTTGAAACTATTTCTATTGGAGTACCATCTACTGGCTCAACTCCTTCTTTCCATTTTGCAACTGTTTCCTGATTTTCATCCACCTATTGCTGTGCTAACACATCCATCTCTAATTCTTCTTCATAAGCTGTTAGCAAAGCTTCTTCTATGTCTGATACTTCCCAATGGAATCGATCAAGAATCGTATAAGCATTTGGCAGTTCATCTTTCAAGCCTTTTCTGATAATTGTTGCAGCATGTTGTGGCTCCCCGAAGATACCTTTTGGATCCTCTAGATACTTTAGATCCCATTTGGCGAACTTATAATGAGGAGACCATACTTTAAACATAATTGGTTCTTTTTCGCTAATAGCTTCTTCTAAGGTTGATAACATTGCTCCTGTTGACGATGTTTGCTGTTGCCAACCGGCAAGATTTTCATACTCAGCTATAACTTGGTTATTCAATTCCGTTTGTCCAGCACCAGGTTCAAGAAATTAGCACTCCACTGTAAGGACGCTAAACATTTATATGGATCCTTTCCAAATAATAGTAATTACTTTATAATAAGGATAAGATTTATCATCGGTGAATACATTGTTTTATCTACTATAAATGGAATTAGAATATTTATAGAAAGGAGATCAAAATGAGTGATTTAAGTAATAAATACAAAGAATCCATTCAATTATCCTATCAACATTCCATTCGAATGTTAATTCATTTAAAAAATATTATCTCATCACTTGAAAAAATGGAAAACCCAGATGATTTGACAAAAGAGGTGTATCGGGATTCTATTGTAAAAAAATACGAGACGCTTGAAGATTTATCCTGGAAGTTGTTGTCTAAGGTCTTTAAATCAACGGGGTTAGAACTTAATAATCCACGTAGTTGCTATAGGCAGGCTTTCAAAGAAGGATTAATAGACGACATTGACACATGGAATGAGATTTTATCGTCTAGAAATACAACAGCACATATTTATAGCGAAGAAGGCTATGAAGATATAAAGAATAGAATTATTAATAATTATGTGGATGAGATTGAGAAGCTGCTTCTAAAATTGAAAGAACGGATGAAGTAAATGTTTGGAATTCAAGAGAAGGTTTATAATAATTTAATTAATTACTTTGCTGTGCAGGATAATATTTTACAAGTTATATTGTTTGGTTCTCGTGCAAAAAATACTGCAAGTTTTCGTTCTGATATTGATTTATGCGTTACGTATAATGGAAATAGAAAGGCAAGTATTAAGGAAGATATAGATGAATTGGTCGGTATCTATTCATGTGATATTGTATTTGCTGATCAACTAAACAGTGAAATTAAGAAGCAAATAGAAAGAGACGGTATTGTTATTTACAGAAAAGGTTGAACAGATGCTAATTTCTTCAGATAGAACTTTATTCAGTGCGGGTAAGAAGGGAAACCTATGCTGGATGAAGTTTTACTTTATAGTTATTATTACTTTCCAATTATTAACCTATTTTGTATTAGACAAACTATATAAAGGTATAAAGGTGAATAAAGCAAAAAGCTGATAACTTAATCGGCTTTTTGCTTTTACATAGTTAGCTTTTTAAATATCTTGATAGGCTTGGCCATGAGCCAGGTTTCTAAGGAATTTCGTGTTATAATAAATGTTATATCAATAAATTTAGAAACGTTGAAAGGAAGATAAATCTTGAAACGTAGAGTTGTGGTAACTGGGACGGGTGTTGTTTCACCGCTCGGAAATGATGTGGAAACCCTTTGGGATAACATAAAAAAGGGAAAGTCTGGCATTAAGCGGCTGGAAACAGAGGAATTTAAAGATATTAACACAAAAATTGCAGGTTATATAGATGATTTTGACGGGGAGAAGTACCTTGAAGCAAAAGAAATAAAAAGATATGATTTGTTTACACAATATGGATATGCTGCTGCAATGCAAGCATTGGATCAGTCAAAAGTAAATTTGAATACGGTGGATAAAGATCGTGTGGGAATTTATATCGGATCTGGTGCAGGGGGTCTGCAAACGCTATTAGATAATCACAAAATATTGCTGGAAAAGGGAGCGAAGCGGGTGTCCCCGTTCTTAATTCCAATGGCGATAAATAATATGGTTTCAGGATTGGTTGCGATTAAGACAGGGTTTCGTGGTCCAAGCTTTGCTGTCGTGTCTGCTTGTGCGACGAGCAATCATGCGATTGGTGAAGCTTATTTTAATATAGCGCATGGGTACTCTGATGCGATTTTAGCTGGAGGGGCTGAGGCTACCATTACACCACTTTATTTTGCCGGTTTTTCCAAAATGCGTGCAATGTCAACGAAAAATGATACACCTGAGATGTCTTCTCGTCCGTTTGATTTAAATCGTGACGGATTTGTTATGTCTGAAGGTGCGGGTGTTTTATTTTTGGAAGAATATGAGCATGCAAAAAAACGAGGTGCAACAATCCATGGTGAAATTATCGGTTATGGAAGTACGACGGACGCTTACCATATAACCGCACCGGATTACCAAGGTGCTGCGAAAGCAATGAAACTGGCAATCGAGCGTGCGGAGATTCAGCCGGAAGATGTTGATTATATCAATGCCCATGGGACAAGTACGCCAGCGGGCGACATATCTGAAACAAAAGCGATTAAGGAAGCCTTCGGTGAGTCTGCATATGATCTCAAAGTTAGTTCCACCAAATCCATGACTGGTCATTTGTTTGGTGCAGCAGGAGCTATCGAGGCCATTATTACACTGAAGAGCATGGCAGAAAATACTTTTCCACCCACGATGAACCTGGAAAATCCAGATCCGGAATGTGACCTGGATTATGTAGGAAATAAAGCCGTGGAAGGTAATATTAATATTGCTTTATCCAACGGTTTTGGATTTGGCGGCCATAATGCTGTTATTGCTTTTAAAAAAGGTTGATTCTATTGACGAATTATTTTAATACGTGCAACTGACCTATAGCTGCCAAAGAGGAAAAAACGAAATTGATTATTCTCATAACGAATGAGGGGGAGTAAAATGTCTACAACAAAGCAAACGACGCTAAGTCAAAGTGTACTGGAAAGACGAAAAGTACTTGAGAACCGTTTTCCGGTATGGCCACGGGATACAATTGCCGAACACTTTCGAAAAGTATGTTCTCAATATAAAGATAGACCGTATATCTACATAAATGATGACGAATTTACTTATGGGGAAGTTTGGGACAGGGCAGTTCAATATGCGAAGGCATTTATAAAGCTTGGTGTGAAACGAAGAGATCATATTGCGGTTTTAATGAATAATGATTCCACCTACCCATCATTAATGATAGCTTCTTCCATTATTGGAGCAGTATTTATTCCAATCAATTCCATGCTTACGAAGGATGAATTGAGATATATTATTTCTCAGTCAGATACACAGTTTTTGCTTTTACAGCAAAAGTTAAAGGATAAACATCATGGTGTGGCAGTTTCAGAATTGCTGGATGATCCGGATTTCCGGGAAAATAGCAAATTAGATCAGGTTATTTGTTTTGAAAATGAAAAACTAGATTCCGTTAATGACAGTTTTCTACTATGGGATGATTTTGTCAAAGAGTCAGAATCCGTTACAGATGAAGAACTAAAACAAAGGTGGAGTAAATCGCTTTATCCGGATGAAGTTGCGATTATTATGTATACTTCAGGTTCTACGGGGAGTCCAAAAGGTGTCATGCTTACAGATGATATGCTTCTTCGTGCTGGGTATGGCACATGTATGAGCAGGGCGATCGAGGATGGGCGGGTGACGTTTGCTCCATTGCCATTCTATCATTGTTTTGCTATTATTGAAGCGATTTTTGCCATGTCGTTTGTTGGTGGCTCATTTATCTCAGCACTTGGCGCATCTCCGCTTTTATCACTGCAATTAATGGAAAAATATAAAGCAAACGATTATCTATGTGTACCTTCAACATTAGTACCAGTACTGAATCACCCGCGTGTTTCGGAATTTGATTTATCCAATCTTTTTGCCATGTGGTGTGGTGCAGCGCCAGCTCCAGTTTCCGTTTGGCAGCAGGCTGTGGACGTGCTTGGGTTAACCGAAATCATTACCGGTTATGGACAAACAGAGGTGGCTTCTTCAGGCGTCACGACGGAAATTGGTGATTCGCTCGAACGTATTTCCTCACGGGTTGGCCGCCCGAAACTTAACGGAGTCAGTGGTCTTCCGGAGTTTAATGGTAGCTCGGTTCAGTATAAAACGATTGACCGGGATACAGGGACAGACTTGCCTGCTGGTTCTGTTGGTGAACTTGTCGTCAGAGGCGTCACAGTTACCCATGGTTATTATAAAAAGCCGGAAGAAACGGCAAAAGCAATTGATAAAGATGGATGGCTCCGGACAGGGGATGTTGGACGAATTGATGAAAACGGCTATCTTCAGGTTCTTGGCAGAAGCAAAGAGATGTACAAGGTATCTGGAGAATTGGTATCGCCTCGTGAGGTAGAAATTGTCATCTCCAATCATCCAGCAGTCAGCCAGGTGAACGTTATAGGTGTGCCAGATGCTTTAACAATGGAAATAGGCGCAGGTTTTATTGAACTGAAATTGAATGAAACCTGTTCGCGCAGAGATATAATTGACTGGTGTTCTTCCCGACTTGCTCGTTTCAAAATTCCTCGTCATATTTGGTTTGTAGATTCTTCCGAGTGGCCAATGACGAGTACAGGTAAAGTGCAGAAATTCCGTTTACAGGAAATGGCTGAGGCAAAACTATCTAAGAAAAATGGCTAAACGCTTAAGACAATAACTTTGGGAAAATTTTAATAATAGGAGGGACTAAAATGGCAAAAGTCTGGCATCAGCATAATATGCGTGTTCAGTATAAGGATACAGATCGAATGGAAGTCGTGCATCATGGCAATTATGTTGTATGGTTTGAAGTTGGTCGTACGGAATGGATGCGCCATAACGGGATGGCTTATCATAAAATGGAAGATCAGGGTCTTCTTCTTCCGGTAAAGGATGTAAATGTGACCTATAAAAAATCTGCCCACTTTGACGACTGTGTCGCAATTTTTACGAAAGTAGCGACCTATTCTCCAGTGCGCTTGGAGTTTGAATATGAAGCGAGAAAAATTAGTGAGGAAGAGTTTGGTCGGAGTGGGGAAATAGAAGCAGCTGAGCCATTTGGGCATCTGCTTGCAAAAGGTTCTACGGTGCATATGTGGGTGAATTCGGATTGGAAACCGGCACGGGTTAATAAGGTTGCTCCAGGGGTTTATGGTATTCTTGAAAAATTGTGATAGAGTAGATAGTGATAAACAGGTTGATTGTTGTAACTGGTTTTGTTTTAAAGTCATTTAGTGCAACTAAGGCATTCGCCCAAAAACTTGGCGAATGCCAAATTTTTCTAGAAAATGTATTCTTATACAAATTACACTGATAATGTAGAGAAAACATCCTATATGATTGATTCAAATAGTCGTTTACAAATCATTTGATTGGGTGCAATGAATTACGACCACATGGTACTGGAACTGGATAAGATGGTATAGCGGAGGCAGGAGTAATTTTTCGTTATAGATCATGATTTGTATCAATATTGGTATAAGTTTAAGTTTACTTCATTTTCGAACTGGTAAGGTCTGAGGATCGCTCTCATAGACAATTCAGGCTAGGGTTTGTTCAGTTTTGTCCATGAGAAGCAGTCTAATGGACAGTTTGCATCAGTTTTAGCTCCGTCTGGCCCGATTTTGAACGAGAAAAGCACACTATCGCCCTTTGCCAGTAAATTGAATCCGTAAAACATAGTATACGACGAAAAAATGGTAAAGCCCCCAAACTTTCTTGAGAGCTTTACATACATTATAGAATATCCTCAAACCGCAAAGGCTGATCGGGTGATTAAAGCTTTTGCAGTTTAAGTGTTAAGTGAACATTTTGGTGTGGAGATTTTCATCGACACTAGTACTGAAAGAATATGTAAATGAAATAAGTAAAGGATTTGGAAATCTATAGACAAAAAAAGAAGCATAAGGAAGATTGCCGAAAACAAGCAATAATATAAGTGAGATTTATTTAATAGCTTTAGCTCAGTTAATATCAGCTAACTAAATAAGTAGTAACAATTTTGAGATTCGTGAAGTGATTTCGGATGAAAACATTAAGGTCTATTCAGCAGTCTTTTCTACTAATAATTCAATTCATATAAATATCTCAATCATATAATAGTTTTCTATGTATAGAAGTTTGCCAATCTATGATACTTTAACGAGGAATTTGGTATAATAAAGTAATAACTTTTTATACGTTTGTGGGATTGATTGGGAAGCATCAGGTGTAAGGAATAGACTTTACCTTAATTAAGTTTTACAAATGATTCGTTTGTGGTGTACTATATATAGAAAATCAGATAATCTAAAAAACCGTACCATGCTGTAACGTGGAGCGATTAGTAATGTCAATCCCCATTTAGAGGGGCTAGGTACAGTTAAGAACGATTCCTCACTGTCCTGCAAAAAATAAGTGAGGGTTTTTTTGTTTTTGTCAGACATGATACAAACACGTTGCATTACAAAAATATTATTTTCCTCTAAATAGTATGCTTTATTTGGTAAATTAGCAGATATTCTAGCACGTTTTGGCGAAAGAAAGGCATTGAGTATTGTATGTCTGTTGGTAAACAACCGATGGAATTAGCCGAAGAAGAAATGGAACAATTTCGATAGTAATAAGAAAAATCCCAAGGGAATTCTCTTGGGATTTTTGTTGTTTTTGTGGGATGGCACATGACATTTTATAGCTTAAACCTCCAACCCAGCAATCCCAAATCCTCCAGGCCCGGAATGTGTAGAAATCATAGCGCCTGCTTGCATCCATTTTATATTTAAGAAACCATGTTCCGTTGCGATTTCATCCATCCGTTGCTTAATTCCTTCATCAAGACCGATAGAGTAGATTAAATATAGCTGCTTTCGATCGATGTCGTATTGATTTAAATAGTCCCGCATTAGCTTTTCTGAAACTTTACTCATTTTCCCGCGGTATTTTTTATTGGAAACAAGCTTTCCGTCAATTAATTCAATTCGTGGCTTTAATTTTAACAAAGCCCCTCCGAGATAAGCCATATTACTTACACGTCCTCCTGCTCTTAAAAAATCCAAGCTACCAGGCACGAAAGCAAGCTTTGATTTTGGAACAATAGATTTAATTTTTTCTACTAATTGCTCAGGTTCCATCGTAGGTTCCTGCTCTAACAGGTTCACAGCATACATCACAATCACTGTTAATCCACCTGTAACATTCAAAGCGTCAATGAGAAAAAGGTTGCCGAATTCTTCCGATGCAATCACTGCATGTTGAAAGGAGGAAGAGGCCTTTGACGTATAGCCGATATGAACAATAATACAATCAGGATAATCTGTATTTATCTTTGTGAAAAATTCTTGATATTCATGGGAATTGGTAGACGTTGTAGAGGGTATATTTTTCGTACGGTCATAATAATTATAAATTTCCTGTACAGGCAGGGAACCGTCTAAATAATCCTTACCATCCATGATGACATGTATTGGGACAACATGCACATTATATCTCGTAGCTAAATCCTTTGGTAAATCTGCTCCACTCTCTGTTGATAAAATAATTTTTTTCATCGTTTATCCCCCATTCATATAACCCAAGCTGTTGCTATTTGTGTGATTTTTTTTGCTACTCTAAATATACACGAAAAGGGAAAGATGTACATGGTATTTTTAAAAAAATGGGTTAAGTGTGAAAATAATTGAAATTAGAATTTGGCAAGGAGAAACGGAGATTACTAGAATTTTTTAGAGAGATAAGTAAATGATGCAACTGGTATCTATGATAAAATGATAGAATGTATATAGGAAACACCATGCTGTGATAACTAACTTAGGAGTGAAACAGGATTGAATAAAAAGGACATCACAAATATACGAAAGCAATTTAAAATAAATAATGATTTATTGAAAATCCACGAAATTTTTAATGTATACATTATGAAAGAATCAAGTGAGATTTATCATCAGGAAAGTCTACCGTTTGATTTGCTGGAAGAGGAACAGAAAGAGCTGTTTATGGCAAATTTCAAGAAAGTACTGTCAGGTCAATTGGATGAGAAATTATTTGAATTAAAGTTCCAACGTGATGTGGAAAATAGCAGTCAGTTAATTCTTCACCAAGGTCTATTAAGCAACGATACAGAAGAATGGAAAGGTCATATGCTTCAGCTCGTAGAAAAAATGCTGAAGGATAAGCAATATGAAATGGATATTGTCGTAACCTTTATTCGAGGAGAATATAGGAAGTCGAAGAAGCGAGAGAGTGAAGAGACGGAGGAAAGTGCACGAGATACAGTTTATTCCCATTCCTTTATTTTATGCAGTATGAATAAAACACAGGATCCGAAAAAGGAGTTACTGTTTGACTATGTGGAAAAGGAGTTTAAATATAATTTTGTTGTTGACCCGATTATCAATTTGAAGGCTCCTATATCAGGGTTTTTATTCCCTTGCTTCACGGACAATGCGCAGGATGTCAACCATGTACTATACTCGGCTGGGAAAGCGTATGAACTAAATTATCATTTCATCGAGGAAGTGTTAAATGCCGAAGAAACAATGACTGCCCAAGAGGATAAAATTGTTTTTGAGGAAATTGTGAAAAAGGTAGCAGGCGACCAAATCAATACGTCCACACTTTCGAATGTATACGAAGAAATTCATCGTGTCATGGAAGAAAATGAAGAGGAAGATATTCCGAAATTGGACTATAAAGATGTGGAAAAAGTTTTAACGAGTAGTGGGGTAAATGAAGTTGAACCTGAAAAAGTAGAAGAGGCATTTAAAACTGTGATCGATGATGAAAAATATGAATTAAAGGCAAGCAGCATTGTGCCGAAATACACGTCAAAGTCAATCAAAATAAAGACAAAAGTAGCGGACATTTCCATTAGTCCACAAGATCTAAGATATGTTCGTCAGGTTGAATTGAGTGGCAAGCTTTGTTTAATGATAGAAGTGGAAGAAAATACGGTGATCGAGGGGTTTGAAATGATTCCGGAGGCTTTGTTTAGGAAGGTAGAAGGGGATAGTGAATGATTTGGTGGGAATTGAAATAAAAGGAGAGGTTATAATAGGTTTTATGAGCTTTTCCCCGACCATCTGAAGTATTAACGCTTTACTGAGTTGGTGGACTGACAGCTAGATTCAAGAGGGGGATCATATGGCTAAAAAGAAGTTTTATGTTGTTTGGTCAGGAAAAAAAACCGGTGTTTTTGAAACCTGGGAAGATTGTAAAAAACAAGTACATGGAATAAAAGGTGCAAGGTATAAATCCTTTCCTTCAAAACAAGAGGCTGAAGTTGCTTTTGAAAATGGAATTTCCCCAGCTTCAAAAAAATACACAAAAAAAGCAAATTCAAGGGATAAGCAATTATCGCTTTTGGAAGAACCGAAGTATATTAAAGAGAGTATAAGTGTAGATGCTGCTTGCAGTGGGAATCCAGGAATGATGGAATATCGGGGTGTTTGCACAAAAAATGGCAAAGAAATTTTTCACTACGGTCCTGTTGATAATGGAACTAACAATATTGGTGAGTTCCTAGCTATTGTGCATGCCTTAGCCTTATTGAAACAAAAAAATAGCAATCTTCCAATTTACTCAGACTCGAAGATAGCCATTGGTTGGGTGCGGAAACGGCAAATGAATACAAATATACCTAGGGATAAATCTACAGAACATCTATGGAAGGTTATTGATCGGGCTAAGCACTGGTTAAACACGAATACATACTCTAATGAAGTACTTAAATGGGAAACACATTTATGGGGAGAGAGTAAAGCTGATTTTGGAAGGAAATAAGAAGCAAATATAACGAACGTAAAAACATTTCATTAGGAACAACACACGTATTATTTTTTGGCAGTAAAGAAAGTATATCCATCTTTCTTTCTGCTTCAGTGCAACTAAATTATTCTTTAAAAGGCATGCACTTCAAAGTATAAGGGTTTCTAAGAATGCCAAAAACGCTTTCAAGAATCCCTTTAACGAATGCCAAGTTTTCTGATATATCTAATCAAGGAGGACAATCATGTTCAAAGCTTATCAATTCATTGTCACATTACAGCACGTTCCTGATCCTGTCTGGAGGTGGTTTATCATCCCTGCAGAAACAACATTCAAGCGGCTGCATGATACGATTCAATTTGCTATGGGATGGCAGGATTATCATTTGTATGAATTTGAGATGGAATTAAAGGGTATTCCGGAGAATGATATAAATGATATTCCAGTAGAATTAGAGGAAATTTTAGAACTTTTCTCTATGAAACGAATCATTTTTTACCCGGATGAAGAAAGCTATAATCAATATGATTTTGATAAACGTGTAACCGCAGGGACGGTTCCCCCGTTTCATTTAGTTTTGTGTAGAACTAAAATATCTATTTCTTGTGTTTCTTTATTTGCAACACAAGAAACGTCCCCGTGTATTCCACTTGCTAATTATAATGAAAGCGGTTAATATATAGATAAGGTCATCCGATGACCTTATCAGTTGTTTTTTCATAGTTATTTTTAAACTTAGATTCTAGCAACTTTGAAAAAATGTTAGAGAGTTTATCTAAGTTGGATCTTTAATCTGGTTGTAAGTATGGTACAACAAGTCAGGGGAACTATTCAACTATGAATAATTTGATGACATTTTATGAAAGTGAAAGAGCTAGTTGCCTTTTCTGCAGAACACTGAATTGGGATTGTGAACCTGTTCAAACCTAAAAAAATGGGATAGCAATTATTGTGAAAGCAGAAAGACAACGCACGTGGGAGGAAGTTTCATTTATGTTATTATTTGTTGCATTAGCTGCTGTTATTATACCATTCTTTCTTCTTGTTATACTAAGAATGACAGCGCTAAAGGGGATGCTAATTAGTTCTATTATTGTCATTATTTTAGCCTTGACGGTCTGGGGAGTCGAGGGAGATGTTGTCTTAGCCTCTATTTTACAGGGAACGCATAAGGCGCTTACTATTATATTGATTTTATTTGGCGCAATTCTCTTGTTGAATACACTTCAATATACAGGTGCTGTGGACCGTATGAACCAAGGATTTCAAGCTATCTCAGCAGATATGCGGGTACAGGCTGTTATCGTTGCGTTTTTATTTGGCTCCGTAATTGAAGGAGCGGCAGGATTTGGTACGCCGGCAGCTGTTACAGGTCCATTATTGCTTGCCTTAGGCTTCACCCCAATGGCTGCTGTTACATTAGCCTTGATTGCTGATAGTGCGGCAGTCTCTTTTGGGGCAGTTGGTACACCAATTCTAGTTGGCTTAAGTAATATACCAGATGCTAATTTAGCTTTCTTTCAGGATATTGGGGTTAAGGTAACGTCCATTGATCTTTTTGCAGGTACATTTATACCAACGATTCTTGTTATTATTTTGACAAAGTTCTTTGGTAAAGAGAAGGGAATAAAGGCTGCCATGCCAGTGATACTGTGGACATTGCTAATTGGTATTTCATACACGGCTTCTGCCCTTCTTTATGCCGTATTATTTGGCCCTGAGTTCGTTTCTTTTTTGGCGGCACTAACAGGTTTAATTGTTGCAACATTGACTGCAAGAAAAGGATTCTTATTACCGAAGATTGTGTGGACAGAAGCATTAAAACCTGGTTTTGAGGTAAGCAAGGAAAAGTCAAAAATGGGACTGATTACAGCATGGTCGCCATATTTGATAGTTGTAGGATTGTTACTTCTTACACGAGTCGTTCCACCTATAAAAGATTTTGCATTGACGGCTATTGACTTTACGTGGAGTAATATTCTTGGTATTGAAGGAATTATTTCCGCTTGGGAGGTATTATATTCCCCAGGTACAATACTAATTCTGGCTGCTATTCTCGCCGTAATGATGCAACGGAAGTCTTTTTCTACTATTTCTAAGGCATCGAAGGACGCTTTGGGTTCAGTCAAAACTGCTGGATTAACTTTAATATTTACACTGGCTCTCGTACAAGTATTTACCAATTCCGGTATAAATACAAACGATTTTGTCGGGATGCCACAATATATAGCTGAAGCCTTTGCGGGTACATTTGGAACAGTTTGGATTTTCGCTGCTCCATTCCTAGGAGAACTTGGTTCGTTCATTACTGGAAGTGCAACCGTTTCAACCCTAACTTTTTCGCCGATTCAGTATAGTGTTGCAACACAGGTAGGGTTGGATACGGATGTTGTTTTAGCTGCACAAGTAATAGGGGCTGCTGCTGGTAATATGATTTGTGTGCATAACGTCGTTGCAGCTAGTGCTGTCGTGGGCTTGTCTGGTAAAGAAGGTGATGTTATCAGGAAAACGTTAATACCTGCTCTTCTGTACGGTGTCTTAGCTGGTATCGGAGGATTTGTATTACTAAGCTTCTTATAAAAAATCCCAAGCCTAAGTTCTTCTATTGAAATTCATTTTTTTCTTTGAAGATAGATTATAGAAACAAGGAGGATTATGTTTTGGAGTATAAGCGCATTCGTGCAAAAAAGGTTTATGAAGAAGTAGCAGACTCTCTTTTAGAGATGTTAAAGACTGGAATGCTAAAGCAAGGGGATAAGTTGGATTCAGTTGATCGGCTGGCGGTTCATTTTAATGTGAGTCGATCAACCATCCGGGAAGCACTTAGTGGATTGCGGGCAATCGGGATAGTTGAAACACGCCAAGGTGAAGGTACCTATATTACCAAATTTGATCCTGCAACGTTTTCCGTTCCAGTTGAAACAGGCCTATTAATGAATCAAGAAGATATTAAAGAACTAAATGAAGTCCGTAAAATACTTGAAGTTGGTGCAGCTAGATCAGCAGCCATACATCACGAAGTAGAGGATTTAAAACCAATGGAAGAAGCATTGCTCGCAATGGAACAAGCAAATGGTGAAGGAATGATTGGAGAACAAGCGGATTTAGATTTCCATATGGCAGTCGCTGATGCAACCCATAATCAAATGTTAATTAATTTAGTGCGAAGTGTATCAGATACTATGGTTATGTCAATGAGAGAGACTCGGAGATTAATATGGCAATCAGAAGAAGGAATGACTTCGTTACTAAGGGAACATCAATTAATTTTTGAAGCAATCAAATCAAGGCAGATGGATTTGGCCGATAAGAATATGTTACGTCATTTGCTGGAAGTAGAAAGGGAACAATCAAAATACATGAATTTCAGAGAGTAATAACCCACATTCCGCACTCTTATAAAGGATAAAATTATTTTCGTCCCCTTTAGCAGGTGCGGAATATGGATAACATAGATGTGTCCATGAAACGATACGAATACCAAAAAGTTGATGGACAGATCTGTTTAAATGATAAAAATATAATCATTTAATTTATACTTATTCATTTCGGTGTAAATTAGTGTGAATAATAAAATGTTGATTTCCGAGCATTTTATTTGATCTTATAATCCATGTTTGGGATATAATCTGGAGGTAAAAAAGATGTATGATAAACAAAAAAAAGATGTTATTTTAATTGGTGCTGGTATCATGAGCACAACGCTTGGCACGCTCTTAAATAAATTAGAACCAAATTGGAATATTAAACTTTTTGAAAAGCTTGACAAAGCTGGAGATGAAAGCTCTAATGAATGGAACAATGCTGGTACGGGACATGCTGCATTATGTGAGTTGAATTATACCGTTGAACAACCTGATGGCTCCATTGATACAAGTATGGCAGTTGAAATTAATGAACAGTTTCAAATATCAAAACAATTTTGGACCTATTTAGTAGAAGAAAATGATATTCATGATCCACAAAGCTTTATTCGCACCTTACCACATATCAGTTTTGTATATGGTGAAAAACATGTTGACTTTCTAAGGAAACGTTTTAACGCCCTATCCTCCCTTCCAATGTTTGAAACAATGATCTATTCGGAGGAACCACAACAATTATCAGAATGGATGCCATTAATTATGGAAGGGCGTACGTCGGAAGAACCTATTGCTGCAACTAAAATGGATTCGGGAACAGATGTTAATTTTGGTGAGCTGACACGTAAAATGGCCACCAACTTAGAAAAACAAGATAATATAAGTGTCCAATACAAAAGTACTGTCACAGATATAAAACGCATAGAGAATGGCAGATGGGAGGTTAACGTACGTAATTTCAAAGATGATACAATTGAATACCATACAGCTGATTTCGTATTTATTGGTGCTGGTGGCGGTGCTATTCCTTTATTACAAAAAACAAAAATTCCTGAAAGTAAGCACATTGGTGGCTTCCCAATCAGTGGAGAATTTTTAGTTTGCACGAATCCTGATATTGTCAATCAACATGAAGCGAAAGTTTATGGAAAAGAACCCGATGGTACCCCACCAATGACCGTACCTCATCTGGATAGACGTTATATAGAAGGTAAAAGTACCCTGTTGTTTGGACCGTTTGCAAGTATTGGTCCAAAGTTTCTGAAGAAGGGTTCTAATATGGACTTTTTCAAATCAATTAAACAAGATAATATCTTAACACTGCTGGCTGCGGGGGCTAAAAATACTTCACTTATCAAATATTCCATTGAAGAAGTTCTTGCTACCAAAGCAAAACGGATGGAAAAATTGCGTACTTTTGTGCCACATGCAAAAGATGAAGATTGGGAGTTAATTGTAGCTGGTAAACGGGTACAAGTAATTAAGGATATCGATGGTTCGGGAAGAGGAATGATTCAATTTGGAACAGAAATTATCCATTCAGAAGATCATTCAATGGTAGCGTTGCTCGGCGAATCACCAGGTGCCTCAACATCTGTCGCAATTATGCTCGATGTATTGAAGTACAATTTCTCCCAATATCTCGGGAGTTGGAAACCAAAACTAAAGGAAATGATTCCATCTTTTGATGAATAGAGGGACGGTTCTCCCGTTTCACATAGTTTTGTGTAGAACTAATAAAATATGCATTTCTTGTGTTGCACAATTTGCAACAAAAAAGGAACGAAATCGCTCTTCTATGGCTAAAAACCTTAAAAATACTCTAAAATAATGCATAAAAAAGGAAAAGTATGCTCTACTTACGGTATAGTTTTATCGTTAAACCAAACCAACCAAAAGAGAGGCATACTTTTCTTATGAGCTTATACCACAAAATAGAAGAAAAATACATCTACTTACTACCAACATTTTTGAAGCAAGAAAATACGCAGCCAAAATGCCAGTCGCCCCAACGGCGATAATCAAAAGAATAGTTGGGAGATAATCGACGAATATACCAACCGTAATATCGTTCATCGCGGATATAACTCTGACTACAAGAATAATGAGAATGGCTGAACATATTAAGCCGAAAAGGCGATTAATATTGCTTTTACTGGCCTTTGATTAACCGGAAAGGAACCAGTGTACCCATCTGAACAATGAGTGGCGCAACCATCACTGCTCCGAATACTGCAAGGTTCTATCTATTGATCAGAACTTTCAGAAAATAGCTATCCAGATCAAAATTAAATAACCGAATAAACCTGGATTCCCGGAATTTATAACGAGGTAGTCTACAATTGCCGATATAACAATATTCTTACCTCGTTATACAAAAATATATGTAACGAGTATTTATATGTATAAATCCCTATATAATTACATTCCTCGTTATAAAATAGTGTTTTTTTTCGGGAATCCAGGAATAAAGCAACAGGCAGCAATGGAATCCTTGTGGTGCGGAATGACCACGCAGCCTCCATTTAATCCCATTCTAATTCTGTCCTTATAATCCATTTACTTGACTGGGTAGATTGACTTACTATAACATTATAATTAAGTCAAAAGTTTCAAATAATTAAACAATTGGGGGTTTTATTATGGGTTCGAAATGGATTAAGATTGCAGTTATTTATTTGATTATTGGGATTTCAGTTGGTTTGTTTATGTCATCAACCCTTCAGCTTAATTGGGCATCTGCACACGCACATGTTAATTTAGTAGGATTTGCAACAACTGCTATTTTCGGTGTAATATATAGTGTTTATCCGGGAGCGGCTAGCAGTACATTGGGAAAAACTCACTTTTGGCTGCATAATATTGGTATACCATTTTTTCTTTTAAGTACATTTTTAGTTCAAGTATCTGGTATGTTAGCCTTTGCCCATGTCTTCACTTATCTTGGTGGCGGGGCATTTGGTGTAGGTGTTCTTGTTTTTATTGTTAACGCATTCAAAAACATTAATGAATCTACGGTAATAAGCAATAACAGAAAAGCGTCGTAGCTAGCCATAACGTCCTACAATAAGATAAACTTTTGACTTAAAACCGGTCATTGCCAGTTGGTGTTAGGGATGCTTGATAGCTGTCAAGGATCAATAATTCGATCACTTAAAAAATGGATAGGCTTCTTTTTCCTTTTTGGATATTTCCAAGGGCGAGTGAAATAATGCTTTTGGTTGATAGGATGCGGGGAAAGGGATCCTGTCCTACATACACCATATAATAACATTAATCCACTAACCGAAACAGCGGAAAAATTGAAAACACCGGAAATCAGGGATTTATATGCTTTGGTTTCTGTTGTTTTACTCAAATTAGGCACAATCCCCCTGCCCCTATGCAACATATCCCAAATATTTAAAACCTTTGCTCTTCATATAAAATCATGCTATATTAAAAACAGATAATCCACCTCAGTTTTCTCCTCAAAAACTCCAAGGACGTGATACCATGGCAGCCATGCCAATATTGATTAAAGAAGATTCCTCAAAATCTACCTACACTGGACATGACCAACTAAGCAAAGAACTCATTAACACATTTTTCAAAGAATTTCTTGAAGCATTTTTCCCGGATGTTCATGACAACTTAGATTTTCACGCAATTAAGCCACTGTCTGAAGAAGTGTATACGAATGTGCTGCAAGGCAAGATTCGCAGACTTGATATTGTTATAGAGACCACGCTTAAAGGAACAGATGTGATAGTCATCGTTCATGTAGAACCACAAAGTTATAAACAAGCTGATTTTCATGAACGGATGTATCATTATTTTAGTATGTTGTACAATAAGTACCAGAAACCGATAGTCCCGATAGCTGTTTTTACTTACGAAGAAAATTGGGAAAAGAATCAGTATACGATGGAATTTCCTTTTTTTCATGTCCTTACGTTTAACTATATGACACTTCATTTAAAGACAAAGAATTGGCGTGATTATATTCGTTCAGACAATCCGGCAGCTGCCGCACTGATGAGTAAAATGGGATATAAGAAGGAAGAACGGGTGCAGGTGAAGAAGGAATTCCTGCTTATGATAACGAGAATGCAACTGGATCCTGCGAAACAGCGTCTAATATACGGCTATTTTGAAACCTATTTAAAGCTAACAAAAGAAGAGGAGGAACAGTTAATGGCTGAAGTTGAAAAATTACCAGAGGCAGAGAAGATTATGGAAATCCCGATTTCGTATGAAGAGAAAGGTAAAGAGATTGGAAGAAAAGAAGGGGAAGTAATTGGTGTTAAGAAAGTGGCAATAGAAATGTTGAAAAAGGGTTTGGACATGGATCTGATAATGGAAGTCACGCAAATGGATGTTGAGGAAATCAAGAAATTAAAAAAACAATTGTGGTAATGGGAACTGACATCCTATTTCCGGATGTTAGCTATGAATAATATGACCGGAGCTCCAGGTATATGTAGAAATAATAATGATTTTGTAAATACATTTGTTGGGTTGACTTTAGCAAATCCCCATTGAGATCGGAAAGTTAATTAAAGAAGATGCGCTTTTAATTGAAAAAATGTGAGACCGCCTGTAAATATACGGGCGGATTTTTGGCGTGCCCCACTGTTGCACAATCTAGGTGGTTCGAATCCACACGGTAACTTTACCC
>NZ_BAAKSZ010000029.1:0-40044 GCF_059698015.1 Oceanobacillus sp. NCCP-135
GGCTGTAAATCACATGCCACGTCAATGCTGCTGACCTTTCATCCGTCATAGTTCGTGACTGCCAACAATATGCCAAACCCTGACCTCCTTATTCGTACTAGTGGAGAAAAACGTATAAGCATTTTCTCTATGGCAGTTGGCTTACTCGGAGTTCTGGTTTACTGATGTGCTGTGGCCAGATTTTTCAGAAGGGGAATTTCGCTTGCGCTTGATGATTATCGACAACGAAGGAGAAGGTATGGTGGCTTATAGAATTAAATAACACATTGAGCAATGAAATAAACCTCTATTGTTTATCTCAAAAGCTACTTAAAAATGGCCGTCAAGAGTTGCTAATAAAACTGATAGTTTTAGCCAATGTAAATAAATGTACTTAAAGTAATTGGTGCATTTAAGAAAGAACATAAGCCTAATACCTCATTAAAAAAACGGGGGATTAGGCCTTATTCTTCAAAATTCATTAACATTGTATATGTACTTTCCAGAAGTTACCGATAAGTATTTCCCTTTGTACTTTTAGTCCTATTACCGCCATTTTGTTCAAATATCTGTTTTAGGATTAATGAAATATTAATAGGATAAATTACTCGGATGGGATTCCATTGCATACGTATGGGCTTAGTATTTACATAAGATAAATAATCACTTGAAAAAGATTATGATTTAAACATTTTATGAGAAAAATAGGTTTCTCTAGCATAAAAAAGATATGCTTGATTCTGGCAATGCCCAGATAGTAAACATGAATAAGAAAGATAATGGCCACATAAAGAAGGGAGGAAGTTAATAAAACTTCCTCCCTTCTTTATGCCTGACTTACAAATTGCACTAACAACATTTTAATCATTTCCAAATAATGTATTGTATATTCAATAGTTTAATCTAATTCCCTAGTTCTTAATGTCAATTTCAAGTCAAGGTTGAAGAATTCTTTCTATAAATGGCTTTAAATCAACTAAACATGACTATCAAATAACCAGCTAGGGAAAGAGTGAATAAATTAATGTCTATTTGGCATTAATTTAATAAGAAGTAAATAGGTGTTTCATTATAAAGCAAACTTTCTTAACATACTGAACAATAGCTACATCAAAAAATTAATTATTCCCAACCTACCTCTGCCATCTTTTGTACTAGTTTTGACAAACAATTTAGCAAATGACGCCATTTGCTAAACCACATAAGAAAAAGATCAGTCTGCTTTGACTATGGCGCAATACGAATTGGTTAGTTGTCCGAGTTATGGAACTATCGCACTATTGCAGATGTGGCAGAAAAAATGCGCAAGATACACACCTAAACAGAATAATATGGACAAACCGATTCTAAGCATTTGCTGGTGGGGACCCGATACCTTCCAGCGTGTACTAATGGGGCGTTACAGTCAATGGCAATCTCCGCGCTGTGGCTCAGAGTTCATTCCTAAAAAGTGTATTATTCTATATAACGATTGGCAAAAAGGTTGTAATCCAGTGGTACTTTTTTTTCCATTCATTGTTAAATAAGTTGGCACAGGTGGTACATTCAGCTGGCTGTAATCAAAATTTCAATTTTGTAGCAATTATTACGTACAATAAGGCGGTGTGACATATGGACAATATCGATATTGAACATATCATAAAAAATGCTTCTTTTGAGGAATTGCAGGAAGTTACCTCTTTTAGAGAAAACCAATTATACTGGATAGATTATATTGTAAGTTCTATTGAAAAAAGAAGAGTAGCGGAACTCTTATTTTCAAAAGGATATACTATTAAAAAGATAGAGGATGTTTTAGTTTTGGCGGACGGCGAAGCTGCGCTCATAAAGAAGCATTTGGATCAATATGGAACAATCGATAGTCAATCCATTCTAGAAATATTAACAAAGATTTATCGGAAAGAGACTTCAGTAATGATCATTGAACGATTGATAGATAAGAAGTGTGACAAGGATGTAATAGAAGAAGTTATATGTTTATTTAAATAATAATCTTTAGGTTAGTTTGATCACTTAGCATTTAATTGAAATAGTAATATATATAGTAATAAAAGTTAATAATATAAAACATAATAAGATACATTAGTGTCTTAAAAAAACTTTAGTAAACCCTTGTGAGGCGAGGGATTGAGGATTTTTTATGACAATTAATTTCAAGAATACCATAAATTAAATATCTATACTATAAAATTAATTAATGTAAAAAAATCTTTTGCCTTAAAATATAAATATTAAATAGATACTATAAAAATTTCCTGAAATAATTGGACTTTATTCTTTAAAAACTGCTTTATTGTGAACGAAATACATATTGAAACAAGAGAATCGTACCTTACTTTTTTATAAAAAATCATTGTTTGAAAAATGGTCATGCCAAATAACCCTTCTCCGTTAATGTAGAAAGGCAGAATTTATATTTTATAATTTTAAAAAAATAATATTAGGTAGTTTCCCGCATCTTGGGCTTTTTAAGAATCCGATACTACTCGGTAATTGCTACGTAAGGATTGTAAAGTAATTTTTCTCTTCTTTCTCTTTTATAGTTACTGTCCCGTTCGATTTTAGAGATAGTACGGTCTTTTTGGGATAATTGCTTTTTTAAGGCAAGGTAGAATACTTTATCTTTATTATTACCATGAGCTTCGGCCTCATCTCCATAGATTTTTTCTACTTTTTCTTTAAATTCATACCAAGTCTTATCTAGTTGTGTAAATTGATTATATATGAAGCTATGTGCAGCTTCTAATTCACGATCTAATATGATAAGGTTGTCGTTATATGATTCTTCTATAATGTAGGATATAAATGGTTTACTTTCTTTAATAGCATGTTTTAAATTTAAGGATTCATATGGGAATGTATTTACTTTAGTAAAATAATCATTTTTCACCTGTTCAAATAAGGATTTAAGTCTTTGTTCAATTTTAGGAATTACATAATAGTTTTTAATTGTATTACCAAAATCACCATTTTCCATTAGACTTTGAAAAGCATGGCTTCTATTTTTGAAAAAGTCTTTTAAGCCCTCACGGTATAATTGTATCCCTACATCACCGAATTCTTTATATATTTTTGCCTTTACCATATGGACTTTCTCTAATGCTTTTATATCAAAGCTGTCTAAACTACAACCAAAATCTTTTGCGATAGATTTTAAATCCTGTAAAGTTGCCAATCTTGTCATATCATAAATGTCACAAATTTGATCTTTTGAAACTAAATCTTTTGCTATACGAATATGAATGATATGGTTTTTTTCCTCATTTTGACTCATACGTTTTTTTCTTTTACCTGTTTTTTCGGCAAACGTATATAATCTTTCTTTAAGGTTTTTAGTGTTTTTATTTAGTATTTCTTTGCTCGCTCCAAGACGCACTTCAAAGAAACCTTTATTCATTAAATCTAAAAGGTTGGATATCATATCTTCAAAACTAATAAAAAAGTCTAACTTTACATCCTTTGTATTAGTCCGGTTTTGATAAAGATGCTCAATGGCTAAAGAATGTTCGTGGCCCGGAAGTTTTGCTGAAAGAATATAAAATAGGAATTGTAATTGGCGCTTATATAACTTTTTAAACTCATCAGATTGAAAGAATTTATACAAATTAATATAGTGGAAATTATGGTTATCAGCTGTTGAGATAGTGTTGAAATTACTATATAAGTAACCATCTTTACCTCTATAGATCCATTCGAATTTCTCCAGTCTCCCTAATGCTTCCTTAATTAGACGTGGAGTCATAATATTTGCTGCTCTAATTTGTTCTAACATAACATTAATTCGTTTGTCTAAATCTGTATTTGCCGCTAAAAATGGAATTAGACGCAGAGAAACAGATGAAAGATTCTTTAATATTTTTTGTTGTTTTAACATTTCCCTACTTAACATTGTCATTACTTAACCCTCCAAAACTTGTGCAAAAAGAAAAGAACCCCAAATCTAAGTACGCCTTTGAACAATCAAAGACCTAACATAGATTTGGGGTTCTCCCTTTTTTATTATGAAATTTTAATTTTATCTTATAAAGTTATAGTTATTATATACTAAACAACATAGAAATAACAAGAAAAATACTAAAAATGTAATTAATACTCTATATTATAACTAACTTTTCCATCTAAAGCAAATCTAACAAAACAAGTATCAACACTAATATATTGAGCAATCTCAACCTAATTTTAATTGATCCGCTAAAAATCAAAATAAGGACGGGATTCTATAGAGAAATACGACCTAAACATCTTTATCATGCTAGAATAGAATGTTGCGAACATTCTATTCTAAGTATAACCAACTTCTTGTTATTTAACTCATGTTTTAGAAACTTAGCTTTATAGAGCAAAGGAAGATATAGAGCTGGAAATCATAGCTAAGCTGCTTTCCAATGACTATAAAGCGCCCTTCTTTGCAGACACTGTAAGGGGTGTGGCCCTGCCAGAGAATGCTTAGAATCGGTAGTTGATTGCAGACAATGAAATGTACCATTGATGACAGATTGTTTACCACTTCATACCTTCTAGATAGTCAAAGTATAAAAAACATAGTTTGTATCAAATATTGTTGAATAACTTTTTTATTACCTCATATACAGAACTAATGAAATTAGTGTAAACTAAATATACCGAATAATTTTTTTCGATAAGTAATAAGGTATTTGTTAAATAGTGAACTTAAAATAAGGATAGGTTAGTGCAGTAAAGAAAAGATTTTATTATAGTTGATATTTTTTTGAAAGTGGGGAATAATATATTAAAATTATAGATTAAATAGGTGATGGAGTTCACCATAACCGCCTATATGAAGGCTAATGACTCCTGCCAAAGATAATAAGGGGACACCCTTGTCTTTTGGCAGGAGTCTTTTATTTTTATTGAAAAGATAGGTGATTCAAGTGAATTTTTTATTAGTGATGATTGGTGGTTTCTTTGGGGCTATGTCTAGGTTTGCTTTAGGAGAATGGATACATACAGACAACGGATTTCCTTTAGGAACTTTTGTCATCAACCTAACTGGATGTTTCGTTTTAGGATGGTTTCTCACATATGTAAATCAAAAGAAAAAGGTTAGACCCGAATTTGCTCTGATATTTGGAACCGGGTTTGTTGGTTCTTTTACAACTTTCTCCACCTTTTCGGTAGAAACCATTAACTTATTTCAACAAGGTCTTGTTTTTTGGGGATTAGTCTATGTTTTGGCTACCACAATATTGGGCTTACTGTTGACATATTTAGGTCACAAATTAGCATTATTAAAGGAAAAATTAGGTGATGTCATATGATTTGGATAATTGGAATAGGTGGTTCTTTAGGTGCTGCGGCTAGATTTATATTAGGAAATTTGATTAGTAAAAAATCACAAAAACTATATCCATTTCCAATAGGGACTTGGATTATTAATATTACAGGGTCATTTTTACTTGGATTACTGGCTCAACTTTACCTTACGAACCAAATTGGGGAGTGGTTATGGCTTTTTGGAGGTGTGGGATTTTGTGGTGCATATACGACCTTCTCCACCTTTGGCAACGAAACCATAACGTTAATACAATCAAACAAAGTAAAATTAGCCATAATTTATGTAATAACTTCTATTATTGCAGGTGTTGTTTCAGCAATGGTTGGATTAAATATTTAAGTTTAAAATTTGCTATTCAAGAAACTGGTGCGTTAGTTCAATTAGCTATTGGCCATCAATCATTATCTAATCTTCAACAATCTGGTGCTTATATGTAGTATCCGTTTCAAAGCATTGATGTAGCACACTCTTTATCTTTGTTAACATATAAACATAGGAAGGCATTTAGGGGCTTGACTTGAAGCCTATGAGGGTATGATTGGCTGAATAAAGACATCAGATAATACCACTCTTGCCATGTTTTTGAGCCACAATCCCACCACCCTTGACCTTGTTTGTGTCCGTGGTAGTGTTTTGATGGCGGATGGCGAAAAACCAGCCTTTAGGGCTCTATCCGCATCAGCAGCGTACCACGGACAATCACTTCTAAGCTCCGCTGGCGGGGCCCCGACCCCTTCCAGCGATCACTAAGAAGTGGCACGGCGGTCAAGGGCAAGCAGCTAAAGCTGTGGTTAAGATAGTGTTATATTCTAGTGAGTGGGTCACCCTTGTCATAAAGCAAAGTCCTATCTTTGTTTACGTTGGTAACTATAATTAATTACTAAATATATTAAGTAAACAAAGATAAAAAATAGGCTGTTTTTGTTTCGTTATTTACGATGAATACGGTCAAAAATCATACTACATATAAGGGCGTGATTGTTGAAGCCTAATTCTTCACTGAAAATACGAAGGGATTAGGCTTTTTTATTTTTCGAACCCTTTTTTTAATCCGCACTATTTTCAGTGGTTCAAAACTCCGCACAGTTGTCTCAATCTATCAGCAATACTAATATTGAAACCCTTTAGGTAATAGCTTCTAATTTGGGCTAATGGATGATAGTTGGGAAATTTCATATTAGAAATGGGAATTCTAATTCTTTTTTAATTTCATTCAAATATTTGCTTGAATATAAAAGGAAAAAAAGTTACGATATATTCAAATGATTATTTGAATGAGGTGATGATTTGAGTAAGAAAGATACTTGTGAAGTTTTTTGTTATGACGAAGAAAAAGTTAATCGAATACAAGGTGATTTACAAACAGTAGATATTTCTGGTGTTTCTCTAATGCTAAAAGCAATTGCTGACGAAAATAGAGCAAAAATCACCTATGCGCTGTGTCAAGATGATGAGCTATGTGTTTGTGATATAGCAAATATCTTAGGAGTTACGGTTGCTAATGCTTCTCATCATTTACGAACACTTTATAAGCAAAGGATTGTCAAATATCGAAAGGAAGGAAAGCTATCCTTTTATTCGCTAAATGATGAACATATCAAACAAATTATGATGATTGCATTAACACACAAGAAGGAGGTGGAGGTAAATGTCTGAACAAGCCGAACGATCAGAATTGGAAATGACTTCCTACCGAGTACAAGGCTTTTCATGTGCGAATTGTGCAGGGAAATTTGAAAGAAATGTTAAGAAACTACCCAATGTTCAAGATGCAAAAGTTAATTTCGGCGCATCTAAAATATCCGTATATGGTGATGCAACTGTTGAAGATTTAGAGAAAGCAGGAGCTTTTGAAAATCTTAAAGTAATGCCTGAAAAACCAAAACGGCAAGCACCAATTGTTGTTCATCGGGATAAAAATGTGTACCGGGTTGAAGGTTTTTCGTGTGCCAATTGTGCGGGTAAATTCGAAAAAAATGTAAAAAACTTATCAGGAGTTCAGGATGCAAAAGTAAATTTTGGTGCATCTAAAATCGAAGTATATGGCGATACAACCATTGAGGAGTTAGAAAAAGCTGGCGCTTTTGAAAATCTTAAAGTGACTTCAGATAAACCATTAAGGGAAGAGAAAGAAGAGGATAAGGGAGAAAAAGAGCCATTTTATAAAAAACACAGCACTTTATTATATGCTTCTTTATTAATCGTTTTTGGTTATATTTCTCAGTTTGTTAATGGAGAAGAAAATATTATTACTTCCCTAATGTTTGCAGCAGCGATAGTAATTGGCGGATATTCACTCTTTAAAGTTGGGTTTCAAAATCTGTTACATTTTGAATTTGACATGAAAACCCTTATGACAGTGGCTGTTATTGGAGCAGCTATTATCGGAGAATGGGCGGAAGGTGCAATTGTTGTTATTCTCTTTGCAATCAGTGAAGCTTTAGAACGATTCTCTATGGATCGAGCAAGAGAATCGATCCGTTCTCTAATGGATATTGCCCCTAAAGAGGCGCTTGTTAGAAGAAATGGGCAAGAAATGATGATCCATGTTGATGATATTGTAGTTGGGGACATTATGATTGTGAAACCCGGCCAAAAGTTGGCTATGGACGGTTTAGTAGTAAATGGTTACTCTTCCGTTAGTCAAGCAGCTATTACAGGCGAGTCAGTTCCTGTCGAGAAAACAGTGGATGACGAAGTTTTTGCAGGTACTTTAAACGAAGAGGGAATACTTGAAGTTAAAGTAACTAAGTTAGTTGAAGATACAACGATCTCCAAAATTATTCACCTTGTTGAAGAAGCACAAGGAGAACGTGCGCCGTCTCAAGCGTTTGTAGATAAATTTGCGAAATATTATACTCCCATTATTATGATTATCGCAGGCTTGGTTGCTGTAATCCCACCATTATTATTTGATGGTAGCTGGGGGACTTGGGTTTATCAAGGGTTAGCCGTTCTAGTTGTTGGTTGTCCTTGTGCATTAGTTATTTCAACTCCTATTTCAATTGTTTCAGCAATTGGAAATGCAGCTAAAAAAGGTGTACTTATAAAAGGTGGAAATTATCTAGAAGAAATGGGCGCCTTAAAAGCGATTGCTTTTGACAAAACTGGTACGCTAACAAAAGGGGTTCCAGTTGTAACAGATTTTAACGTGTTGAACAATCAGGTAAATGCAGAAGAAATGTTGTCCATCATTACTGCATTAGAATATCGTTCCGGGCATCCTCTAGCTTCAGCTATTATGAAAAAAGCAGAAGAGGAGAATATTTCCTACACTCATGTAATCGTGGATGAATTCTCCTCTATCACAGGAAAAGGAATTAAGGGAACTATCAACGGCACGACTTACTACATTGGAAATCCGAAATTATTTGAGAATCTATCAGTTGATTTTAATAACGAACAGGATCAACTTGTTAAGACCCTTCAAAATCAAGGTAAAACTGCAATGGTGGTTGGAACTGAAAAAAAAATACTTGCTGTGATTGCGGTAGCTGATGAAGTACGTGATTCAAGCATGGAAATTATTCAAAAGTTACATCAACTTGGAATCAAAAAAACTATTATGCTTACAGGTGACAATAAAGGTACAGCGAATGCAATTGGAGGTCATGTTGGGGTAACGGATATTCAAGCAGAATTACTGCCACAAGACAAGTTAGAATTTATTAAACAATTGAGGTCTGAATACGGAAACGTAGCGATGGTTGGCGATGGTGTCAATGATGCCCCTGCGTTAGCTGCCTCTACTGTTGGAATCGCAATGGGTGGAGCTGGTACAGACACCGCACTTGAAACAGCAGATGTTGCTTTAATGGGAGATGATTTAAGAAAGCTTCCATTTTCTGTGAAACTAAGCCGAAAAACTCTTACTATAATTAAGCAAAATATTACCTTTGCACTAGCTATTAAATTCATTGCCTTATTATTGGTTGTTCCCGGTTGGTTAACACTTTGGATTGCCATCCTTTCAGATATGGGAGCAACTCTTATAGTAGCATTAAATGGTTTAAGATTAATGCGGGTCAAAGAAAATTAAAGTTTAATTTTAATATATGTGTATAATTAAGGGCTTTTCTTTCCATTGAAAAGCCCTATCCTGAAACATTGGAGATGAAATAATGATTACAACAGCACTTACAGCAGCTGCAGTGTAGCAACAGGGATTGATTATCTTATTATTTTAATCCTATTGTTTTCTCAAATAAAAAAAGGACAAGCGAAACATATATGGATTGGACAATACATAGGTACGGCAATTATTATAACTGCAAGTTTTTTATTCGCTGTGGGTATTACATGGTTAATCCCCAAGTAATGGGTTTTAGGTCTCCTTGGGCTTATTCCCCTTTTTCTAGGTATTAAGATTTGGTTCAAGGGAGAGGAGGATGAAGATGAAGGTAATATTTTATCTCTATTTTCCTCCAATCGGTTTGATCAATTATATTTAACCGTTACATTTATTGTACTGTCTTCTAGCGCAGATGACTTTTCTATTTATATACCTTATTTCACGGCATTAAATGCGGTTGAAATCCTTGTTGCTAGTATTGTCTTTTTCATTATGGTTGGGGTTTTATGCTATGTCAGCTATCGCTTAGCTTCTTTAGAATTTGTATCGGAAAAAATTGAGAAATATGAACGGTGGATTGTACCAATTGTATTTATAGGGCTAGGGATTTATATTATGTTTGAAAATGACGCAATCATCACTTTATTCTCATTCCTATTTTAAAAAAATGGGTGACTTTCTCAACGCTTAATCAAAAAGTGAGGGATTAATAAAAGAATATGATCCGAAAATTTCAGAAGCAGTAGAAAAGGATTTGAAAGAACAAAGAATTAACTTTGTAAAAGGAGCAACACGTTTCAAACATTAAAGAGATATAAAAACTTTGTGTAACTGAAAATGGTAAAAAAAGCCGTTGACTCGGAGCAGTTACTGGTTGCAACAAAAAGAACCAAACCAAATACAGATTCTTTAAATTTAAAGGCGGTAGGTGTTGATGTTGGAAAACAAAAAGAAATACTCAAACAAGTAATGAAAAGTTTTATACAAAATGGGGATGTTGTGTATAAAGCAGCATTTGAAGGTTTAAAATGCGCATAAACAAAAGAAACACCTGAAAATTATCTTTCCAAGCGTTTCAAATTTTTCTTATTGTACAATCAGTGTGGATATCATTTCAGCATGGCCTTGTCCACAAGGTATATTACAGTATATTGTATACTCTCCTGGTTCATCTGGTGTGAATGTTGCTTCACCATCACCTTGAATATTAACGTCAAACTCATCAATTGCTATTCCATGCATTCCCTCGTCATTTGTTAGTGAAATTTTGACCTCTTCACCAACATTTACGGTATATTCGACTGGATCTAGTTGAAAGTTAGATGCTACAATGTCAACTTTGTTAGCGGTTGGAGACTCCTCTTGAGAACTAGAGTCAACTTGTTGATCTGTGTTATTTCCACTACAGGCAGCAAGTATTAATACGACTCCTAAAAAGAGAGCGAATAATATATTTTTCCTCAAAATAAAACCCCCATTATGTTTTGATAGTTAATAATCTTTCAAATTCAGTGTTATATATAATATATCCATTTTTTATCAAGAATAAGAGACAATTATGTGAACTATCATTCATCAGTTCTTTATGAATCCAAACTAAACGGAAATATGTAATTATAAAATCACTTAAAAATTGTTATGGACTTTTAATTTATGTTGGTTTTGGCATTAGTTTTATTTTATAGAATTTTATGTATAATAAAAAATAAAGAGATTCTTTAGTGAGGATTATTTATGCATCGTATTTCTAAATGGCTTGTTCAACTATCGGAACAGGATTATTGAACAGGGGTGTTAGTAATTGGCCCGCTCGTTATTGGTCAATGAAAGTAGGGGAGAGAAATGAAAGGATTGGCTTGGGTTCTGATGCTTTGTTATTCACTTGTTACTGTGTTTTGGATAGCAAATTCACCTTATTTATTTTCAATCTGGGGAGTAATTATATGGTTGGTTTCGATTGTGTTAGGCTATACTGTTTATAAACAAATTAAAGAAAAAAACATTATAAAGCATCTTATGTTGTATTCAACGTCCTTTATGGTGTTTTTGCTTATAGTAACAGGTGTAATCCACTTAGTAGTAACACTATGCCATAATGAAAATTAACAGTCAGGTGCTTTAATGTAATAAGCGTAAAGATTAATTGACCTTCAATATACAACTAATTATACATTGGTTGTATATTGAAGGTTCTTTGATTTGCAAAATACTATATTTCATGCATGAGTTAAAGTTTTATGTTAAACGGGTTAAACAGTAACATCGATTATCATGATTATAAAGGAATGATCACACTCACAGTCGCTCCTTTATAAAGAGATCATGATTAGATCAATCCTTATGATTATTTTTTAATGCTAGTTTGGTGGCATAATACACAACGATACCGATAGATGCAAGGTTAAGTATCCATCCAAGTAACCCATAACCCATCATATTCATCATCCCCATCATACGGGATCACCTCTTTAAATTATAAATTATACATCATATCACGGAATTCAGTATCGTTTTGCATCATACCATTTTCGCCATGACAGTTATTAAACATTTCTTCCTGCTGTTCTGGTGATAAATTAGGATGCATTTCTTCAATATGCGGTTGCATTTCCTCAAAGTTAAAGATGCCATTTCCATTTGATTCAGCCGCAACAAACGTTGCACTTCCTAATAGAACAGCTCCGGTTAATATACCTATTACTAATTTTTTCATTTATAACATCTCCTTTCTTAACTACATCATACCTTTCATATATGGAGATTTTGTGGTGAACTTATGTGGAAGTTGCGAAGATTATCATTTTCATTTTAATTGATGATACTATATGAAAGAGGTGGTTTAACATGACTAAAATTCTTATTGTTGACGACGAAGATGTGATTCTTGAAGTGTTAGAAGCTTATTTTAAAAAAGAGGGATGGGAAACCATTCTTGCCTCTAATGGAATAGAGGCATTAAAAAAGATAAAAGAAAATAATCTAGATATTATTATTTTAGATCTTATGTTACCAGATATATCAGGTGAAGAGGTATGTAGATTAACGAGAAATGAAAGTGATGTTCCTATCATTATGTTAACTGCAAAATCGACAGAAGAGGATTTAATTAACGGAATTGTTATTGGGGCAGATGACTATGTTACAAAACCTTTTAGTCCAAGAGAAGTCGTAATAAGGGCAAAGGCTATTTTACGTAGGTTAAAAAGGGTAAATAGTGGAAACCACCTATCGTTCAATGAAGGAAAGCTAACAGTAGATCTTTTAAAGAAGGAGATGACACTGAATAACCAATTCATACCACTAACTCCTATCGAATATAAGCTATTAATAGTTATGGCAAGCTACCCCGGACGAGTTTACAGTCGTTTGGATTTACTGGAAAAGATTCAGGTTGATGGAACTTATTTTGAAGGATATGAACGAAGTGTTGATACACATATAAAAAACCTTCGGAAAAAGATTGAAACAGATTCCCGTCAACCAGAATATATTTTAACTGTTTTTGGGATGGGATATAAGTTTGGAGGAGCATCTGATGCGACGATTGACACTTCGTTCTAAAATCCTTTTTTACCTATTAGTTGTGTCACTTTGTGGTATTTTTCTTACTAGTTTCTCTATACTATGGGGATTTGAAGATCAATTTAACGAATATTTACGAATTAATAGAGAGGAAAGAAGTAAACTTATAGAAGATGAAGCGATTAATTCTTATAAAGAAACAGGGAAACTTATTGATAACCAATTAATAAATTTAATGCATCAACAAGCTATGACGGATAATTTATTTTATAGAATTTCTGATGAAGACGGACAAGTAATAGCAGATACAACGATGATGCTTGGAATGATGGGTAGCATGGGAATGCATTCGGAAACCGAGAAGAAAACGGAATACCAGATACAATCTTATGATTTAACATTTGATGAGGGATATGTAGGCAACATGGAAGTTTATTACCCAAAAGAAATGATAGGGGAAGACATTGCTTTTTTAAAAACAATTAGATCGAATATTTACCTTGCTATTATTGTTACAGTTGTTTTAGCGTTCGTGTTTAGCCTATTGTTCTCTAAACGCCTAACAACTGGGTTTCGAAAATTATCAAAAGCTATTCAAGAATTACAAGACCATAAATGGCGGACTCGTGTACCAGTTAAGGAATTGTCGGATGAAATGAAGCCACTTGGTGAATCGTTTAACCGACTTGCTGAATCTTTATCAAAAGAAGAGATGCTTCGTAAACAGTTTACTGCTGATTTTGCTCATGAAATACGAACACCCCTTACTACGCTAAGAAGTCAAATGGAAGCTTTTCAAGATGGGGTTTTTGAGCCAACCCCAAAAAGGTTGCAGCAAAGTCATGATGAATTGATGCGTTTAGTACGTCTAGTTGGTGAATTAGAAGAGTTACTTGCCGCTGAAAATCCACAAATAAAGTTGAACAAAACAAATATAGAAGCAGGTGAAATATTACGTTCAATGGAAGGGCAATTTTTGCCAGTATTTCAGGATAAAGGTGTTGTATTAAACATTCAAAAACCTAAAAGAGAATATTGGTTTAAAGCGGATCGTGATCGTGTTGCACAGATTTTGACGAATATAATAAATAACGCTCTTCAATATACCCTAAAAGGAAACAAGGTATCGATAAAGGTAGAGGAATCTAATGATTATATAGGTTTCCTTGTGAAAGATGAAGGTATTGGAATTGCGGAGGGAGACCTTCCTTATCTTTATGAAAGATTTTATCGAGGGGATAAATCTAGAGACAGGAAAACAGGAGGAATTGGTATTGGATTATCCATTGTAAAGGCATTGGTAGATGCACACCAAGGGAAAATTCACATAGATAGTAGATTAAATGTTGGAACGAAAATTTCTATTCTTTTTACAAAGCTCTGAAAGAATGGCATGTTTAATATGATTTCTTTGAAGTATTTACCGAACTATAAGACCCTAGAAACGCTCTGAGTTGAAACCTCGGAGCGTTTTTCGCTAACTAAACATTATCCCAACTAAGCACAACGCATACCTAAGCTAATAATATCTTCTCTAAACTCAGTTTTATGTAGTTAATTCTTCTACTGTATATTAGTAAATACATAAACCCTATATGGGTATATCATATTGCAGGTTAACAGTGAATACAATAAAAGTGGACAAACTAAGATTGGGGTTGAAATAATGTCAATTTCATTATTTTTTATACTTTTGTTGTGTGCCACCCAAGTTATAACAACTATTATTTATGTAGCGTATTACCGAAATTGGGTAACAAAAATGAATGGAATGTTGATTTCCATGTCATTAGGGATGTCGGCAGGAATTCTAATGGGAACTATTTTAGGAGTCATATATCATGGTGATTTGTTTAAATCAACCATTTACGCTATATTGATTGGATTGGTTGTTGGGTTTTTAGCAGGATTACCTATAGGTCTTCCTGCTGTCATTGATGGCATACTCTCCGGACTAATGGGGGGGATGATGGGAGCCATGCTAGGAGATATGGTAGCAATGACTAGGCCGAATGCGATCATTAATATTATAGCTGTGTTGATAACAATGGTTTTGTTACTTGTTTTATATGCAGCTGAAGAATCGATTCGTAAACAAGCCAACCAACAAATTCTTTCCTTTTTTAAATATCCATTCTTAATGATTTTTACCATTGTAATATTATTTTTGGTATTGAATTACATTGATCCACTTGATTTTCACTTTCTAGATAAGAGTGGGCATTAATAACAGATTTTCATTAAACAGCATATATTAAAGGGAATTTATTTAATGAAAGGTGAGTTATATGCCAACTTTACCATCTGTAGACCTTGGCTTAATGGCCGAACATTTGTCTACACACGAAGGAATGATAAATAAGTTAAAAGTTTATCATATTAATACTATAAATCCAGATTTGAAAAGTATTATTGCTCTCCAGATAAATGTCATGATGTCGCATGTTAGGGTAATGTTATCTTTAATTAATCCTGATAATAATGAGTATGTTGAAGTTCCGGATTTAAATATGTATGATGTAAGCAATCAAAGAGCAGATGGTACGGGAGTTAATAAATACAACGATAAATGGATTGCATTAGAAGCACATGCTGGTGCCAAATTGATGTCAAATGAAAATTATATTTCTGCTTTATTAATGAAAGATAGAAATGTTAGAAATGCGCATGTGGAAATGGCTTTGCAACAGTTAGAAATTCAAAAAAGATATTCTGATTTTATCAATCGTATGGGTTGGTCATTTGTTCCCCATGCAGATGCTCAGGAACAGGTAAAAACCTATCAACATTTTCAACACTTGTTAAATAATTAAATACAGAAAAAGTTTTAATCATAACTACAAACTAATAAAAACGGTGACACAAGTTCACCGTTTTTATATTTAAGATGCCATTGTTCGGCAAATCTCTGCACATTTAAAACAAGATTCAGCACATTCCTTGCAATGATTAGCATGGTTATGTTGTTCACACATTTTTCCACATGCTTCACAAATGTCAGCACAAAGCTTACAAATCTGCTTAGCAAAAGGGCTATCGGATTGCATTGCTTTTGCTGCTAATGCGCAAATGTCTGCACATTCCCTATTATAGCGGATACAATCCGCCATCATTTTTACATTCTCTTCTTTTAAACAAGCATCATAACACCCATTACAAGCTTCCATACATTCTAAACAAGCTTTAATACATTCTTCATAAGACACGGCCATCTAAAAATCCTCCTTTGCTTCAAGATTAAGTACAAATTTTACTATCCCCTTGATATAATTTTTTATCCAACAAGGGTGCTTCAATCATAGTGTGAATTTTTATTTTCCGTATTATTTTTTGAATATCAGGTATTAATCTAAGTTCGTTTACAGTCAGTAGTAATAAGGATAAAAGGGAGCCAAAGAAAGAATCCTAAATATAGTAAAGTTTAGCAAAAAAGAATCGAGTGCTTTATCTAAAAACACTCGATTCTAATGAAAATATTATAAAACCATATAATTTTTTCCCAATAATCTTTATTCTATTTTTTAAAAAGTATCACGAGGTAATAATACTAGATTAATTGCATTGTTGTTATACAAGTATTGTCACCTTCAAAAGTGGAAATCTCAGATTCAGCTGTTTTTCCATCATATTGAATCTTCACGTTATATGTTTTGTCACGTGGCAACCAAAAGTCAATGAATCCATTTTCGAATGATGTCATAGTTTCATCAACAACCACATTACCATCTTCATCTTGAATATAAACATCAAATTCTTTTTCCACTAATTCTCCTTGGCAACCTGTTAAGCTGTGATTGGTACAAGGGTGGGTTGTTTCAACAAATGGTGCGATGGAAACAAAAAATTCATCTTCGGGAAGATCGTAGGTAGTCTCTTTATCATTACTATCAGTTACAATAAGCTCTTCTGAAGTAATAGAAGCAGACACATCATCGGAATCCCCAACACTGTAGTCTTGGACCATTTTCTTGATATCTTGTGGTTCTTTTTCATTTGATGTACTTTCGCTTTCACTACAAGCAGCAACTATTAAAATAAGTAATAATCCAATTACTGCCAATAATCCTTTTTTCATATTTTGTTCGACTCCTTTTTCATCCAATTTGTTAAATCTTAATATATACTACCATGTAAAACGAACGATATTCTACATTGTAACAATTTCTACAAGACAAATTATAATGCTCAAATATGCATTATTCGTGCAGATGTAATAGACAAATTATGGAAAATATATTTTAAAATCCATAAAAACCAAACCATCCAGCTAAGAAGGAAGTTAATTTTGTCAACCAATCAAAGAATAGTGCTACTCCCATGAAAATCATAATATATCCACCAATTTTAATTAATTTTAGGCTATGTTTTTTAATCCATTTAATTTTACCAATAAACAATGCTAATAATAGAAATGGAATCGAAAAACCTAAAACATAACTAATCATCATAATCATACCAACATCAGGATTTGTTGCAGCTAATGATAACACAATAGCTAGTATTGGACCGGTACAAGGAGTCCATCCCAAAGAGAATGCCATTCCTATGATGAAAGAACCAACATAACCGCCGGGACGATTTTTGAATGTGATTTTTTTATTCTTCATTAGAAATTTAAAATTAAAAATTCCAACAATCACTAGTCCAAAGAAAATAATTAAAATAGCACCAATTTGTCTAATGGCATCTTGGTAGGTTAATAGGAATTCCGATATATAAGAGGTGGTAAAACCAATCATAATAAAAATGCTTGAGAACCCTAGTAAAAATAGAACGGTATGTAAAAGAGCTTTTTTATTCATTTTTTTATTTTCTTCATTTATCTCACTTACGCTCATTCCGGTAATATAAGATAAAAATGCCGGATATAGTGGTAATACACACGGTGAAATAAAAGAAAGGAAACCAGCACCAAAAGCTAGAAATATATTTATTTCATTCAAAAATTTTATCCCCCTTTATTAGAAAATCGTAGTCTATTGTTTTGGTAATATTTCTTTAAAGTAACTCTCCAAACTTTCTAATGATAAGGCCCCATTTACAATCCTTTGAATTTCCCCATCCGGATTAATGAATATGGAACTTGGAATTGGTCCTATTTTGTATAAATCCCTGACTTCTCCTGTTTTATCATGGGGAATTGGAAAGGTTAGATCATATTTATCAATAAATCGATCTACAACCAATTCTGTATTATCCAAACTAACTGCAATGATTTCAATTCCTTTTTCTTTATATACGGGATAAAGCTCTTGCATGTAAGGCATTTCTTCTTCACACGGTTTACACCAAGTACCCCAAAAGTTCAGCATAATACCTTGCCCTTTAAAATCACTTAGTCGTATAGTTTCTAATTCATTATTTTTATTAATTTGCTTTAATTCAAAGTCAGGTGCTTCATCTCCGACTTGATAAATGGTTTTATCCGCTTGTATATTGGACACTAATGCAAATATAATAGCTCCAACCATTACAATTAATATAGAAGTTCTAAAAATTAATCTGTTTTTCCTTTTATTTTTCTTCTTCTTTTTTGTTTCCTCCAAACTCATAAGTATGTATCACTCCTTATAGAAATATAGTATAACGGTGGTATTATCTAAAGACACTCTCTGTTAGATTACGTTACAAGTTTGCAGAAATTAAGCAGATTCTTTGTACTATTTATGAACAGAAATTTACCTACAGAAAAATAAAAGGCTAAGCAATACCATACATGCTTAGCCAAACATAAACTATTTGTTTCTATTAATCGATTTTTAATAATTGAGCGTTTATTGCACAAATAATGGTACTGAGTGACATAACTGCGGCTCCGACGGCAGGGGTTATGACAAACCCAACATTGTACAATACACCTGCAGCTAAAGGAATAGCAACAATGTTATACCCAGCAGCCCATCCTAAATTTTGAACCATTTTCCTGCGACTTGCCTTAGACAATTTAATGATATTTAAAATGTCTACTGGATTACTGTTAACTAGTATGACATCAGCTGTTTCAATCGCAACGTCTGTACCTGCACCAATAGCAATTCCCAAATCAGCTTCCGCTAAGGCGGGGGCATCATTAATTCCATCTCCAATCATCGCCACTTTTTTTCCATTTTGTTTTAAATACTTCACATTATTTGATTTCTCATGGGGAAGTACTTCAGCGATGACTTTGGAAATACCTAATTTTTCTCCTACATAATTTGCTACACGTGTGTTGTCACCAGTCATCATAACCGTCTCTATGCCACGGTCATTTAATTCTTTAATAACTTTATAAGAAGATTCACGGATGATATCAGCTAGGGCTATCATTCCTTGTAAGACATTATCTTTAAGAACAAATACGACTGTTTTCCCTTGTAAAGCCAGTTGGTCATAAATTTTTTCATCAAAAGAAATTTTATTTGCTTTCATAGCACCGGGACTAATAACAGCAATTTCTGCATCACCGATTTTAGCTACTAACCCTTTCCCAGTTAAATTCTGATAATCCTTTACATCAAGGGGTTTTAAATTACGATCATTTCCTTCTTTCACAATTCCTTTAGCAATTGGATGGTCTGATTGTGTTTCAACAGAATAAGCTAATTTCAATAATTCTTCTTCACTAATTCCCTCACTTGGATGGATATCTGTAACACCAAAATTACCTTCCGTAAGTGTTCCTGTTTTGTCAAACACCACGCGATCCAATTTAAATGCACTTTCAAATGCTACTCTATTTCGAATTAACAAGCCGTTTTTAGCTGCAATGGAAGTAGATCTAGATGTTACTAGTGGTGTTGCCAAACCAAGTGCATGTGGACAAGCAATAATTAATACGGTAACCATTCGTTCCAAAGCAAAATCTAAATCCCCGTTAGTCCACCAAACTGCAAAGGTTATAATCCCTACTACAAGAGCAACATAGAATAACCACTTAGCAGCAATATCCGCAAAGCCTTGGGCCTTTGATTTCGATTTTTCTGCATCGCTTACCAATTTAATAACTTGGGATAGGTAGGTGTCATTTCCTGTTTTACTTACCTTAACTTTTAATACACCATCACCATTGACGGAACCACCTATCGCTTCCATACCGGGTCCTTTTTCAACAGGGACAGATTCTCCTGTAAGCATAGACTCATCGACGGTAGATTCTCCTTCGTAAATTTCACCATCAATTGGAATCTTTTCACCCGATTTAACTAAAATCAGGTCACCCGGTTGTAAATCTTCGACTGTTACCTCAACAATATTTCCGGATTTGTCCAGTTTATGGGCTTCTTTTGGCATTAACTTGATTAGCTCTTCCAGTGCCTTCGAAGCACCCATCAGGGATTTCATTTCTATCCAATGTCCTAACAACATAATTACAATAAGAGTAGCTAGTTCAAAGAAGAAGTCGCTGCCTTCGATAAAGAATGCTGTCAGTGTGCTATATACATAAGCGGCGATGATAGCTAAAGAAATTAACATCATCATTGCAGGCGATTTCTCTTTTAACTCATCCCATGCACCAAGTAAAAATGGTTTTCCACCATAGAAAAAGACAATCGTGGAAAGCAAGAAAAGTAAGAGGGTATCACCTGTGAAATTTACTTCATATCCAATCAGCATTTGAATCATTGGAGATAAGTATAAAATAGGAATTGATAATACTAGGGATATCCAAAAACGTTTCTTAAAATCTTCTACCATATGTTCGTGATGTCCGCCGTGTCCACCATGTCCACCATGATGCCCACTATGTCCATGACTGTGGTCGTGATTTTTGTGTTCTTCATGTCCATGTTTGTGATGACCATGCATATCTTCATGTTCATGATGTTGATGACTGTGATGTTTTTGTTCCTCATGTTGATTATGATTATGATGGTCATGTTCTTTATGCTTATTGTGGTTGTGTTGATTCTCTTCATTTCCTTTGTTATTCATTATTACTCCTCCTTTGGTATGGATATTTAGATGAATTTCCTATTATTTTCTGTATTATTCATCCTTCTATCCATACTATATCATACTATACCCCTGTACAGTATTAATTAGGCCATGATTATATGTAAAAGATTTGTGTCAAAACAAAAGGTCTTCTTTTATAATTGTATTAAAGACCTTTTTATACCTATAATGAAGGCTTGTTTACCCATTTATATCCAATACCCCAAACAGTTATTAAATAATCATCTATGGGAAATCCAGATTGACGAATTTTATCTCGCATGTTCCGTACATGCGAATCAACTGTTCTTCCTTCTGTGTGCGAATCATATCCCCAAATTAATTCAATTAATTGTTCTCTAGTATACACTTGGTTTGGTTTTCTCATAAAATAACCTAGCATGGTAAATTCCTTTGGCGTTAACTTTAATGTATTATTTTTATATGATAACTCAAACTCATCCTCATTCCATAAGAGACCATTTATTTCAATCTTCCTCGCAGGTTTCATTCTACGTAATACCGCTTCTATTCTTGCTAATAGCTCATCTTCGTCAAAGGGTTTCGTCACATAATCATCTGCACCTAATTTTAACCCTTTTATAATATCCTCTTTCTGTTCACGAGCAGATACCATAATGATAGGGATGTCCGAATCTTTTCTAATCTCTTGGCATAATTCCCAGCCGTTCATTTCAGGCATCATAATATCTATAAGTACTATGTCAAAAGTTTCTTCTTTTAAAAAAGATAATGCTTCTTTAGCACTAATAGCTTTTTTACATATAAAACTATGTGGTCTCAAATATAATGCTAATAAATCTAACATTCGTTTTTCATCATCTACTAATAAAGCTTTAACCATTATATTCACCTCTTGTTAAATGAACAATAACCCTTGTACCCTTACCAAGTTCACTTTCGATTTCAATCGTACCTCCGTGAGATTCTATAATTTCTTTTGCAATAGCTAATCCTAATCCCGTTCCACCACTTTCTCTGGAACGCGATTTTTCTACACGGTATAACCGTTCAAATAGATATGGTAATTCCTCTTTTGGAATTCCTTCCCCTTCATCTGAAATAGTTATAGTAATTTCACTATCATTCTGGGTTACCTCTAATGATATAGACTTTCCATCGGGTGTATGTTTTCTGGCATTGTCCAGTATATTTAATAAAACCTGTTGGATTCTATCGGGATCAATATTACCTATGATATTAACTTGGCATGAAGTAGAAAGTGTAATATTTTTTTCTTCCATTACTGGAGCAATTCGTTCTTCAATCGTTTGGATTAGTTGTCTTAAACTAACACTTTTTCGATTAATTACAAACTTATTTTCATCCATTTTAGCTAGGTCAAATAAATTCTTAACCAGAACTGTCAAATGCTCCGTTTCTTCCCGTATGATATCCAGATATTCTTTTCTTTCTTCGTCCGTTATGTCTTGCTTACTGATGATATCCGCATACCCTTTTATGTAGGTTAATGGCGTTCTAAGTTCGTGAGAGATACTTGCCAAAAATTCATTTCTGTCATTTTTTAATCGTTCTAGATCACTAGATAACCTCATGATAGAACTGGCTAATTCACCTAGTTCATCTTTTCGTTCCATATGTAATTGCACCTTATTTTTCCCCTTGCTTAGTTGTTCTGTGGCTTCTTTCATTTTCATTAATGGTAACGTAATAAAACGAGAAAGAATAAAAACGGTAAAGATGGTTAGAACAATGGTGATTAGTCCAACTATGACAAATTGATCACTCAAATGATTAACCATATTTTTTACAATATTGGTATTAGCAAACATAAAGACATGCCCTTGATGTTCCTCATCAATAGTAATGGGGCTATCAACCGCTATATATTGTTTTTCCGACCAACGTTGTTCTACTACTTTTCCTACACTGGGTATATCCTTGTAATCCGTATGATCAATTACTTCAAACATTTCCTTTTCAACAGGATCGGAATTAATGATGATGTTACCATTGGCATCGGTAATAATAACAGCAAATTCCGATTCTGACTCCATGATAGCAACATGCTCCAACGTTGATGAATCAAAATTATTTTCCAAGACAGCACTGTGTGTATTGGCACGAGCTAATAAACTATCCATCACTTCATCAATACGTTCATTTGCTATATTTGTATATAGAATAAAATAAACAAAAACCTCGATAATTAACATGAACACAAAGAATAATAGTCCAATTTTTAAGGATAATTTATTAAACATAATTGACCTCTTTTACCAGTAAGTTAAAGTATCCAGAATACCTATAACAAGAATGATAACTCCTGCAAGTTTTTGTACTAGTGACCCTATTTTTCTGCTTCTCTTTAATATAATGCCACTTGCCCCAAAATACCAAATAAGAAAAATAATTAATAAAAGTGGAAGTGAGGTTCCAATTCCAAATACAGAAGGTAATACAAATCCATATGATGTTTCTAATACAACTGGCATTAAGGTTAGTATAAATAATACAAACATAGTAGGGCAAAATGCTAACGTAAAACTCGCACCCATTAAAAAGCTTCCTAGATAACTATCTTTAAATTTAGTGGGTATTTTAAACATTTTTCCTGTTTTTCTCCAGCCAAATAAACCTATCATAAATAAACCAACCAGTATAAGTAATGGCCCGATTGCTTTTCTTAGAATTGGGAACATTTGTGTTAAAGTACTGTGTATTTCCTTTCCAAGTAACCAGATTACTAAACCAATTATTGAAAAAACAACTATTTTACCTAAAACAAATAGAAATATGTGTAACCAAGGAACTTTTTCGACTAATGATCTGTTCCCATAAATAGTCATTGCACTGATATTGCCTGTTAGCTGACAAGGAGCAATAGCGCCAATTAACCCAAGAAAAAATGCAAATAACAGCGGTATGTGTTCATATCCATATGCAATTTGTTGAAGTGGCCCATTTAGCATAATGCCTATTTCATTAAAAAGTTCGAACATATCAATTCACTCGCTTTGACTTTAATAGTTTTATCCACTAAATAACATATAAAAAATATGTCCATTTTTTGTGCAGATTTCAACAAAAATTAATCTAAGGTAATAACAATAATGAGGATAAAGAATCTCAAAATATTGTTTAGGACAAAATTTTGTCCATTTTTTTCACTTTACATACATTGGGGGGGTATAGTATTATTTGGTGAGAGGATGATTTCATAAAAAACTGTTTAATTTGTATACAGATATATATTATCCATTGTTACAAATATTGAAAATAGGGGAGATAAGAATATGGAGAATAAAATAAAAATTGCTGTTAATGGGGGCATAGGGTTTGGTGCTAAACTCAATTCCAAACAACTTATGACAATCTCAAAATACATGGATGAGGAAGATGAACTGGAGTTAACCACCTTTCAACAACTCTATATAGATATTCTAGAAGATGATAAAGACGAAGTAATTAAAGAATTTGAAAGTGTTGGTTTAGAATGTTATCCAGTTGGAAATTACGTAAAGAGCTTGAGAACCTGTAATTTTTGTAAAGGGGAAGAAAGGGAAGGTATGCCAGTGGCAAAAGAAATAAATCGCCGTATAGCAGGAAAACCTGTACCATTTACCCTAAAAGTTGCTTATACAGGTTGTATCATTGGTTGTGGTGAACCAATGTTAAGTGACATAGGTGTAATGAAGTATAAAGATCATTATAATTTATATGTTGGTGGTAAAGCGAAAGGAAAAGATGCTGAGGTTGGTTCTTTACTGAGGGAAAATTTAACACCAGAAGAATTATACAATACAGTGGAAAAAATCATTGCTGTATATGCTGAAAAGGGAAAAAAACGGGAGACATTCCATAAATTTTTAAAACGGATAGGTAAAGAACAATTAATAAGCTAATAATAGACCTTGGATAACAATTTACCATTTGTGAGTATGTAAACATTTAACATCCAAAAGAGTAAAATATTAAAAGATGTTGTCAAAAATGAAGTTTTTCTATTGACAAATATACTGTACGGGGGTATAGTAATTATATAAAAGAAAAGGAAGTGATTCATTTGGAAGAGAAATTCTTACATGATCACCCAAGTAAACCAAGAACGAAAGATGAAATACAGAAAACGATTAATCGTTTGAAACGAATTGAGGGTCAAGTTCGTGGGATACAGAAAATGGTTGAAGATGATCGATATTGTGTAGATATTTTAGTGCAAATTAGTGCCGTTCAATCTGCACTAAAAAATGTAGGATTTTCTATCACAGAAAGACACATTAACCATTGTGTTAGCGATGCTATTAAACAAGGTGAAGGAAAGGAAACTATTGAGGAATTAATGACCGTCATGAAGCAATTTTCCAAGTAAGGAGGGAATTATTATGAGTGAAACAAATCATACAACACTTGGTGTAACAGGGATGACCTGTGCAGCCTGTTCTAATCGTGTTGAAAAGGTTTTGAATAAAATGGATGGGGTCAAGGCTCAAGTTAATTTAACAACAGAAAAGGCATCGATAGATTATGATCCAGAGAAAACCTCTATTGAAGACATATCGAAAAAAATAGAGAATGTTGGTTATGGTGTTCTAACGGAGAAAACAGACCTTGATGTCTTTGGAATGACTTGTGCAGCTTGCTCTACCCGTATTGAAAAAGTATTGAACAAACAAGATGGAGTAAAACATGCAACTGTTAATCTAACGACAGAAAGTGCAACGATTGAATATAATCCGGGGTTAGTTGATGTAAAATCATTGATTGATAAAATCAAAAATGTTGGCTATGATGCTAAACCAAAGGCAGAAGCGAAAGAAAAACAAACTTATAAAGAAAAACAACTAAAAAATATGAAGACGAAATTAATTATTTCAGTCTTACTATCTGCACCATTATTATTAACAATGCTTGTTCATTTATTTGGGATGAGTATACCAGATATCTTCATGAACCCGTGGTTCCAATTTGTTTTGGCGACACCAGTTCAATTCATCATTGGATGGCAATTTTATGAAGGTGCATATAAGAACCTACGTAATGGTGGGGCAAACATGGATGTACTTGTTGCTTTAGGTACAAGTGCGGCTTATTTCTATAGTTTATACGAAGCATTTATGACTATTGGCAATCCAGAATATATGCCACATTTATACTTTGAAACGAGTGCTGTTTTGATTACGTTAATTTTGTTTGGTAAATATTTAGAAACGAGAGCGAAAAGTCAAACAACAAATGCTTTATCCAAATTGCTTAATTTACAAGCAAAAGAAGCTCGTGTAATTAGAGATGGTAAAGAATTAATGATTCCTGTAGAAGAAGTTGTCGTTGGAGATCGCTTAATTGTCAAACCGGGAGAAAAGATACCGGTAGATGGTATGGTTGTAAAAGGTAGAACTTCGGTAGATGAATCCATGCTTACAGGAGAATCAATTCCAATTGAAAAGGATTCGGGAGCAAAATTAATTGGATCTACTATTAATAAAAATGGCTCCATTGAAATGGAAGCAACAAAAGTAGGAAAAGATACGGCACTTGCATCTATTGTCAAGGTCGTGGAGGAAGCTCAAGGATCAAAGGCGCCAATTCAACGATTGGCAGATGTTATTTCAGGTTATTTCGTTCCAATAGTGGTCGGTATTGCTATCCTTACTTTTATTATATGGATAACTTTAGTTGAGCCGGGTCAGTTAGAACCTGCTTTAGTTGCAGCAATTGCTGTACTTGTTATTGCCTGTCCATGTGCTTTAGGACTTGCAACACCAACATCCATTATGGTCGGAACAGGAAAAGCTGCAGAAAGTGGAATCTTATTTAAAGGTGGGGAACACCTAGAGGGAACACATGAGTTAGAAGCAATCGTACTTGATAAGACGGGTACAATCACAAAAGGAAAACCAGAAGTAACTGATTTTTCAGGTGATGAAGAGACACTACAATTATTGGCTAGTGCAGAAAAAGGGTCTGAACATCCACTTGCAGAAGCAATTGTGGCATACGCTACGGAGAATAGCATCGACTTTTTGGATGTAGATCATTTCGAAGCGATACCCGGCCATGGTATTGAAGCAACAATTACTGGGAAAAACATTCTTGTTGGTAATAGAAAGTTAATGAATGATCATCAAATTGATACAGCAGGTTATGAAGAAAAATTAGTGGAATATGAAATAGATGGTAAGACAGCTATGTTGATTGCCATTGATGGTGAGTACCGGGGAACAGTTGCTGTTGCAGATACTATAAAAGAAACAGCTCCAGAGGCTATTAAGCAATTGAAAGATTTAGGAATAGAAGTGTTTATGTTAACAGGTGATAATGAAAGAACAGCCAAAGCAATAGCAAAACAAGTTGGAATTGATCAGGTAATCGCTGAAGTATTACCTGAAGAAAAAGCAGCTAAAGTAAAAGCAATCCAAGAACAAGGTAAGAAAGTTGCAATGGTTGGGGATGGTGTTAATGATGCACCTGCACTTGTTACAGCGGATATTGGGATTGCCATTGGAACTGGTACAGAAGTAGCAATTGAGGCTGCTGATGTTACGATTCTTGGTGGTGAGCTATTGCTAATACCGAAGGCAATTAAAATCAGTCATGCAACGATTCGAAATATCCGTCAAAACCTTTTCTGGGCATTCGGATATAATACAGCCGGAATACCAGTTGCAGCAATTGGATTACTTGCACCGTGGATTGCTGGTGCAGCAATGGCGTTAAGTTCAGTAAGTGTTGTTACTAACTCACTTCGTCTAAAAAGAGTGAAGTTATAAAATATATTAAATTTATTTAAAGGAGGTGAAAATATAATGGAAAAGAAAACATTAGACGTACAAGGCATGTCTTGTGGTCATTGCAAAATGTCAGTTGAAGGTGCATTGAAAAAATTAGATGGCGTGTCAGCAGCTGAGGTTAATTTGGAAGCTGGAAAAGTAGATGTTACTTTTGATGAATCAAAGGTAAATGTTGATGCCATGAAAGAAGCAATTGAAGAACAAGGCTATGATGTTGCCTAAATATACGAAAAAGGCTGGTTTTCGCAGAGAAGACCAGCCTTTTAATATACATTTCATAAGGTATGAGGGTGGTTTCATATTTGGATAAATGATGTTACTTTCACTAAGGGAACCAATATGTCAACCCTTAGAAATTAGATAGTATTAAAGAACAAACTTTACCAACACTGACATCAGCGTAAAAAATACTAAAATCCCAACAATAAAAATTGTAATCCAAAGAGCATTCCCTTTCTTTTGAAGAATTTTATACTCTTTATAAGTGATTTCTCCTTTTGCAAATCTTACCCCATTGTCATTCGGTTCAATAGAATAATGCTTTCCTTCTAAGTCCTCCAAAATAACTTTTGTAATTAAAGCGGACTTGTTCCCCATTTCCGTTTCAAGACTTACCCAATCATTTAATCTACTTTGGACTTCAAAACAGTTGCCACCTGCAAAGTCAACCCTAATTAATTTGTATAAGGAGCTTTCCCATATCTTTTTGGACATTTCATGTGTTTGTTGTTCAATAAAACTATAGGAAAAACACAAAATATCTCACCTCGACTTCACTTTTTCTCTGAACCAAAAAAGTGATTTAAGTACCAATTTACTTTTACTATATCATATGAAAATATTATAAACTGTTAATTAAAATTGTTATATAAATATTTTTAGTAGAACTTTTCGAAGGCAACAGTAGATTATTTCAAGGATACCTAAAATCTCTTGGCATTAACCAACGTTTTAGGATGAATTGTCAGCAAAATAAAAAGGGGCTGTAAGTAATCCAAAACAATCGGTACAGCCCTTCTTAATGTTTATTCCGTAAAATTAGTATACTTCTACTTGCCCCATCATACCGTTATCCTCATGCTCTAGAATATGGCAATGGTACATATAGATTCCCTCTTCTGGAAAGGTGACGAGCAGTCTTACTCGTTCGCCCGGTTCAATAAGAACACTATCTTTCAGCCCTTGTTCATTCGGAGCTGGTTCCCTTCCATCACGCGATATGATTTTGAACTGAGTACCATGAATATGGAATGGATGTATCATTCCCCCCATTTCGTCTGGCTTGTTATAAACTTCCCAAACTTCCGAAACTCCTTTCTTTTGCCGCAGGTCAATCCGTTCAGGATCGAATTTCTTGCCGTTTATGGTGACCTTATCCATCATTCCAAACAGTTCGATCTCCTTGGAGACCGGTAAGGATTTTTCTTCTTCTTTAAGGAAGGTAGTATCATCGGTCCAAGATATGGATTCCATTTCTTCCGTTCCGCCGTCGATATCCAAATCAAAAGGCAACAGAGCATTACCTTCTTCATCAGTAATGGCAATTGGCTCATCGGATTCCATTGCTGAAAAATCAATTAGGATTTCAGTGCGCTCCGATGGGGACAGCGTAATCTCATCCATTTTAACCGGTTCATGCAATAACCCGCCATCTGAAGCAATCTGAGTAAATGTGGCCCCATTGCTTAAACGGAACGTGTAATTTCGGGCGTTCGCGCCGTTTAGGATTCGAAAACGCATCAGCGGTTTTGTCACAGTCAGTTTCGGATTAATCGTACCGTTAACGAGCGATACATCTCCGATTGTTCCATCACTGTTCATCAGATTTTTATATTCCAGTTGCTTGTTTTCGTCAAAGAGACGATCCTGAAAAATGAGAGGGATATCATCTACACCATAAGTATGTGGCAAAGCAGGAGCTTCTTCATCCGTCTCCTCCACGTAGAGCATTCCTGCAAGCCCTTTGAAAACTTGTTCAGCAGTCGATTTGTGTGGATGTGGGTGATACCACAATGTCGCTGCCGGCTGATCGGCTTTTAAGGTGACGATTTTACTTTCCCCCGGCTGAATTACATCACTCGGACCACCATCCTCAGTTCCCGGTACTTCAAGACCGTGCCAGTGAAAGGTTGTTGGTTCGTTTAATTCATTCCGGACCTTCACTTTAACGGTTTCCCCCTCTTTCAACTGTAAAGTCGGACCCAACAAATTCCCATTATATCCGTAAGTATTGGTTGGAGAGCCATCAAAGAATTGCGTCGTGCCTTCTTGTGCGACCACCTCATAATCGAAATCTGATTCCTTCTGTTTTTCTAGCAGGGGTGGTATTACTAACTCCTGAGTTCCTTTGGAGGCTTGAAGAGGGGGGATATTATCATGGTCCATGTGTTCTTCCATACCTTCCATGTCCCCGTGGTTCATATCCATTTTTTCTTCATGTTGCATTTCTCCAGATTCCATAGTTTGTTCTACAGACTGTTGTTCTGTTGTGATGTTTGTGCAACCCGTCAATATTAGCAACAAGCCTGCACCTGTCAATATACTTTTTTTCATTTGTTCGCTCCTTTATTCGTCAAGTATAAGTTGTTGAAAATATCATTTCGGTTTTTGCATTTTAGATTTCTGATGAGTTATTTAGTTGTAATCACCACGAGTTAGAAAATTACCTTTAATACATTTTCCTCCTTCCCTTGCCATTCAATCTATCGTCGCAATTATCATACCGAACAAATATCGAGAAATAATGCATAATTGGAGTAAAAACTAACTATTAAATTTAGATGTTGAGTATAAATGGATTGATTATTCTACTGAAATGTCATTGATATTAAATGACATTGTATTTTTATAACCTTTTGGAATCCACTTGGAAAAGGAATGGAGATTTATTTTGGAAATATTAGTAATTTACGTTTTGCAAGGTCTGCATATAATCTGCAAATTTACTGGTTAGAATATATGCAAGCTTTATTTTATTAGGAGGGATTGTTTAAATGCAAAGTAGAAAAATCGTAATAGGGATAATTACTATATTCACAGTACTTATCTTATCTGCATGTGCAGGTGCAAATGAAGAGGAGAATACAGAAACCGAATCTAATACGGAAGAAAATGTGGCTAATAATAATGAAATGGATATAGAAGAATCTGATACCAATGAAGATATGGAAGGCATGGATCATTCTGGTATGAACCATTCTAGCACTGGCGAAATTCCCGAAGGCTTACAAGAAGCGGATAACCCTTCTTATGAGGTTGGCAGCCAAGCAATTATTGAACCCGATCATATGCCGGGTATGAATGGTGCTGAGGCGACGATTGTTGGTGCATACGATACGACGGTATATACTGTTTCCTACACACCAACGACTAGTGGAGAACCAGTAGAAAATCATAAATGGGTTATTCATGAAGAGATTGAAGATGCAGGAGATGAACCTTTTGAACCGGGAACTGAAGTAACTCTTAATGCAGATCACATGGAGGGTATGAACGGTGCAACTGCAGTAATCGATTCAGCGGAAGAAACAACCGTATATATGGTTGATTTTATAACTACCGATACTGGAGAAGAAGTGAAAAATCACAAGTGGGTAACGGAAAGTGAATTATCGTCGGTAGAATAATTTTTAAATTAGGGACTTATCCGCAAATTGGTTAAGTTCTTTTTTTAGTAGTTAAATTGGTAGAGGGGGATGATTCAGTTGTATATGGTTTCGTAGTCTATTAACACGTCAATGGCATCTTTCGAAACTCCCGAATCGCTACCTAGACTAGAACAGCAATAATTAAGTCTGTAGTGGGTAAGTCTAAGTACAGCCAAATATATACAGAATTATTCATATTCCACTAATTCGTCATAAATTTTTTTAGCTGAATTACTAGGGAAAATTCTTTTGTCATACTCTAGTCCACCGTCAATTGCTACCGTTTTGCATGAACAATGCTAAAAATCATTTGTTTGTTTTGATTCGATAATATCTCCGCAGCATTTACAACGAATTCTATTTCTTATTATCTTTTTGTCCGTGTCAATGTCTCCCTCTTCTAGTTAGTTATAGAATTTTATAGCTATAATACACAATACATCACCAAATTTTGACCAATATAAAATTATTATTTATACACATAAAATATTATTATGCCTTGTAAGGGGATTGTTAAACTTTATCAAAGTAATTTAGTAGAGTTGTAGTGGTAGAAACGCTATCGGGATTTATTTAGAAGTGATTAATTATACTCTATTCTAATAAAAAAGGCTATCCAAAGAGTTATTTATGTTCTGTTTGGACAGCCAATTACTATAGATTAATATAAATTAGAGGGGTAAATTATCATCGAATTCTTCTTCAAGTGGAAGAAGTTGTTCAATATCATCTTTATTTTTATTATGAATTTTATTCCCATTGATTTTAAACAACCAACTAAATTCATTTATATTGGTGCTTTCCTCATTTCTTAAATCATCTAATAGTAGTACTAATAGATTTTTGACCTTTCTTATGTTTCGGTTATCACTATTCTTGTTTAATAGTTTGTATATACCATTGAAATGTTTGATTACCTCATTGATTATTTCTTTATATTCCTCCATGCTATTTGCGAAATATATCAGGTATGGTAAGTCAAATATAGGGTCATTCTCAATTAATTCATTATCTTTGTTGCTACTTATATTTGCCAATCTTAACCAATGATTTTTAAAGAGAATGATTCTATTAAAAATATGCTCATAATTTTGCACTGACTTAATAAAGTTAATTTCTACTATATCTTTTTTATAATTAACTAATCCATCATGAATTACATTTAAACAATCCTTATATTTAATATTAAAATGTGGAATCGAGAATAGGACTTCATCTTCAATCTGATTATGGTCTTGGTATATTATCAACTCAAATTGTTGGAGTACATAACCTTGATAAAAATATTTAAAAATGCATCGGTGAAAATTAATAAGGTCCTCTGTCCATGCAATATAGCTATTTGATTCATTTTCGAAGTATTTATAGTTAAACGGTTCGTCAATTGGACAATCGTACCAAGTTACATCTACACGATTATAATTATTTTTTTCCTCTTCTATAGTAAAAATAGCTCTAAATGATAGCATTTATTCAACCTCCTAAGATAATTTTAAGTATTATACTCTTGATTAAAGCCTATTCGAATAGCTAACTATAATTTTTTTTGTTATCTTTTTAATTAAACATTAGGTCTAAAGGTGATCTAAACTGTATGTTTAGAGTTTATTTTCATGTCTGAATAATACCTTACATTAATCCAATACACTAAAGGAACTAGAAGAGATAATGGATTCAGAAGATGTTAACTGGCCTAGTGCTAATGCTACATAAGCAAAGTAATAAAGTATTCTGACCCAAGTAAAAATATTCGTTCATATAGAATTATGGATGGAGCTTCGGCAGACGGGTTTCAGATTCGTGATGAGAGTTTTACCGAAGAGGCAGGATATTTCTTAAATAATATTAAACAATTAAGTGAAAAAGGAAAATATAAATTGGAAGCCAAAAAAGTGGCAAATGGGATTAACGAAAACTTCTTTCCTAAAGCCGTTGATATTTGAATAACTGGCACAGTTTTCACTGGAACTCCAGAAGAATTGGAGAGGTTTATAAAAAGGTTCTCTACAGGTGTTGTAAATATTAGGAAAAGTATCTAATACTAAGAAAAATATTGATATAGAAAGTCTAAGTGACTTTATGAAAGCATCTATAGAAGTATTTTGCCGTGATTATAGTAATATAGTTTTAATATCTCATAGTATGGGTGGTCTAATATCCAAATCGTATATTTTAAGTGAACTTGAAGAAAGTGAAAGGACTAAAGTTAAACTTTTTTTCTCCTTAGCTGTACCACATAAAGGATCAAGCTGGGCTAATCTAGGGAAAAAATTGACCATGAAAAACCCACAAGTAGTTGATTTACAACCTGTGAGTGATTTCTTAGATCAATTTAATTATGACTGGGTTAAACAAAAGCTTAGACTACCAAAAACAGTTTATTACTACGGCCAATATGATGAAATAGTAAATGAAAAAAGTGCTGTTTCGATTCAAGTGGAAAATCCAATAAAAGTCGCATGTAATAATGATCACTTTGATATAACAAGGCCAGAGTCTACAAATAGTATTGTGTATAAAAGTATTGAAAATTACCTTGTTGATTTTGTGAAAGAGGAAAAATTTAAGAATGAAATGGAACATAAAGAATTTAACGATGATGGTAGATTTGATAATGAAATATTTGTTCTAAAACTACTTATTGCTGATGTACATAATCAATTGATCAGTGATTCAAAAGAACTTTTTTTGAAGTTGAATACATGATTAGAGCATTAATAAACAAAGGTTATGACTTTGATGAAATAAAGAGGAATCACTCTATTAAAGATATTGAAAGGCGAGGGATGATAGTGAAGAATGAATATTCATTTAATTTTATTGTCCCTGAAGTAGACCTTTATTATAGATTGATTAGAATCCTAACTATTTTAAATAAACTTTCTTTATCCTCAAGGGAAAACGCTGTTTTGCTAACGCAATCCCATAAAAAACGGTAAATCCCCGTTAAAGATGTTACAGTAAGTAATATCCAAAACGTTGATTTACCGCACTTTTTGCACCTCGCGTTAACGATATTACAGACTCTCAACTTACGGGTAAATACTAGTTATTAAATATTATCTACAAAATAAGAGTTTTATTGACAATTTCAACTAATAATTACAGAATAGTATTAAAGTTATATTTATAATTTCCTATGTTAGTAATAAATAAGTGTATAAATTAAATTTCACAATTGAAATCGAATTCAACTAAGAAAAGCAGAAGTTAATTCCTTATATGGTGACTTCTGTTTTTGTGTTAATAAAAGCGAAATTAAAAAAGAATAATATAAGCTTTTGCTATTTGATTATAAAAAATTAGTTTGATTTGGAGAAAAAAGTATTGAAGGGGAGTTAACTGATTGATAGAAAAAGTAATTATTAAAAACTATAAATCTATTGATTATCTAGATTTAAAATTAGACGACACAATAAATATTCTTGTTGGTAATAATGAACAAGGAAAATCTACTATATTAGAAGCCGTTAATTTAGCACTAACTAGTACATTAAATAAGAGAAATATACATAATGAATTAAATCCATTTCTTTTTAATAAGACTGTTGTTGAAAATTACATAAAAAACATTAGTAAAGGTAGGCATGTAACCCCACCTAGCATACTTATAGAAATATATTTAAAGGAAAATGAACAGAATGCATCTTTGAAGGGGTCAAACAATTCAATTAAAGAAAATGCATGTGGCATTAGTTTTTCCATAGAGTTTGATGATGACTATACCGAAGAATATCAACAATACATAGAACAATCTACTAATATAAGAAATATACCGATAGAGTATTATAAAGTTAATTGGTATTCTTTTGCATCTAATCCAATAACTTCACGAAGCAATCCTATTAAATGTGTATTAATCGATCCAACGGAAGGAAAAACATGGAACGGAACAGATAGGTATATCTCAAGTGTAATTGGTGATACCTTAGACCCTAAACAACGCGCAACTTTAAATTTTAATTTTAGAGATATTAAAGAGAAGTTCTCTCAAATTGAATCTATATCAAAGATTAATAGTACACTCTCTGAAAAAACAGGGGATATCTCAGATAAGGAACTTGCTATTTCTCTAGATATATCTCAAAAGAATGGATGGGAATCCAACTTGACTGCCTATCTGGATGATATACCTTTTGATTTCATTGGGAAAGGTGAGCAAAACTCGGTAAAATTGAAGTTATCACTCGAATCAAATGCTGAAGAGGCTCAAGTAATCTTAATTGAAGAACCAGAAAATCACTTATCTCATTCAAATATGCAAAAATTAATTAATCAAATTTCCGAAAAATGTGAAGGGAAGCAGTTAATAATTACAACACATAGTACTTACGTTTTAAATAAACTTGGTTTAGACAAAGTAGTATTGATGAATAATGGAAAACACATTACATTAAGAGATTTAAATGAGGATACCTATAATTATTTTAAAAAGTTACCCGGTTACGATACACTTCGATTGTTGCTAGCTGATAAGGCCATTTTGGTGGAAGGACCATCAGATGAGTTAATCGTTCAAAAAGCATATTCTCAAAAGTATAATAAACTTCCAATTGAAGATGGTATAGATATTATTACTGTAAGAGGATTATCATTTAAGCGTTTTCTAGAGGTTGCTGATCTTCTAAATAAGGAAGTTGCGGTAGTTACCGATAATGACGGTGACGTTGATAAAAACATTATCGAAAAATATGGTGATTATTATCTAAAACATCGCACAATAAAAATTTGCTATAGTAAAGATACGAGATATACAACGCTAGAACCACAGTTAGTATCAGTGAATGGATTATCTGTTCTAAATAATATTTTAGAGAAGGATTATACTTCAGAGGAAGAGCTTATTAAATTTATGACTAGTTCAGGAAATAAAAGTGAGTGTGCAATGCGTATATTCGATTCAACCCAAAAAATTGTTATACCGGAGTATATAAATGAAGCAATTCAATAATAAGATACTGATTGCTGCAGCAGGTTCTGGAAAATCGTCTAATCTAGTCGAAAAAGCATTGTACTATAATGACAAGCGGATATTGATAACTACGTTTACAATAGATAATACTAAGGAAATCGAGAAAAAATTCTTTGATGAAATTGGATATGTCCCCAAGAATGTTGTTGTTCAAACATGGTATTCCTTCTTACTAAGAGAATGTGTTAGGCCTTACCAAAACTTATTATACGACAAAAGAAGAATAGAAAATATAGAATTTGTTAATGGCCAATCTACACGTTACATAGCTAAAACGGATATTGAAAAATACTATTTCCGTGATGGGAAATACATCTATACTGACAAGTTGTGTGATTTTGTGCTTGAGGTTAATAAAATATCAAATGGTTTGGTTATAGAGAGATTAGAGAATATATACGATATCATTATGATTGATGAAGTACAGGATTTAGCGGGAAACGATTTGGATTTCCTCTATATATTATTAAAATCTAATATACATAATATTATTGTTGGAGATAACCGACAGGCTACCTACTTCACCAATAATTCAAGGAAAAATAAAAAATATAGGGGACAAACTATTTTTGACTTGTTTAGTGAATGGCAGAAAGAAGGACTCTGTTCCATTGCTTATAAGACAGAATGTTTCCGATGTAACCAATTAATCTGTGATATAGCAGATTCACTTTATCCTGAGATGCCTAAAACTAATTCCATGGCTGATACCGAAACTGGACATGATGGTGTTTTCTATATACGAAGCAGTGAAGTTCTTGAATATGTAAAAAAGTATTCTCCTATTGTATTGAGATATGATAAAAGGACAAAGGGTATACCGGAAAATTTTTCTCCTTTAAACTTTGGAAAATCCAAAGGATTAACGTTTGATAGAGTCCTTATTTATCCAAATGGTCCAGTTAATAAGTTTTTGAAAGGTGACTATGAAGCTGTAAATAAACCCAAAACTAAAGCAGGCTTATATGTCGCTTTAACAAGAGCGAGATACAGTGTTACATTTGTAACAGATCAAAAAGGTATTTCAAATGAGTTTGTTGAAGAATTTACTTTAAAAGATAATAAGGAAGTTTTACTTAAAATGTAATGGAGCAAATAATAGTTTAGGAGGTTATAATGTTGAGCAATAAATTTAAATTTACTATACCGAAGAAAAGTAAAATTCTCGAAAAAGATCCAGAATCTATATTTAGAGAACTTCAGATTCCTAGCATAAAGGGACTTTGGTCTCAACAAGCTGATATTTTAAGGGATTATTATTCAAAAAGCAAAGATAAATCAGATGTGGCTATAGAATTACCTACAGGAACAGGTAAAACGTTGATTGGTTTTTTAATTGCTGAATATAGAAGAAGATGTAAAGAAGAAAGAGTCCTTTATCTATGTCCAACTAGACAGCTAGCCACTCAAGTGTTTAATAAGGCTCGAGAATACGGCATACCAGCTTCCTTAATGATCGGGCCACAAGCGAATTATTCAGAAGACTCATATGGAGATTATGTTGTTGGACAATCTATCGGAATTACTACATACAGCGCTATCTTCAATACAAATCCAAGATTAGATGATGCTAATACAATAATTTTTGATGATGCCCATTCTGCTGAAAACTATATTTCATCATTATGGACTGTAGGTATAAAGCGAAAAGATAATAAAGAAGTATACGAAAGTATAATAAATCTCTTTAAGGATGACATTCCAGAATATGAATATAATCGTATAATGAATGAGGATTTTGAATACTATAAAGCAATTTATGACTTAGTACCATATCCGAAGTATTATGAAAAATTACCTGAGTTAATAGAAATACTAGAAAGTAATATTGAATTTTGTGGAAATGCTAAATATGCATGGTCAATGATTTCAAATAATTTAGCAGCTTGTCAGTTATATTTCTCATGGGGGGAAATAAATATACGGCCATTAATACCCCCAACTTTAACACATGATGCTTTTTCTATTTCTAATCAAAGAATTTATATGTCTGCAACTCTTGGAAAAGGAGGAGAATTAGAAAGAATAACGGGAATTAAAAAGATAGAGAAGATCCCTATCCCTAAAGGATGGGAAAAGTACAGTAATGGAAGAAGGTTAATTCTTTTTCCTAATAGAAAGTTTAATAACGAAGAATCTCTTAAATTAACATTTAAATCAATAGAAAATCAAGGAAGAGCATTAGTGCTATGTCCAGATTACAGAACCGGTCAACAATTTAGTGAGAAATTAAGAAATGAACTCCCAAGTTTCGAAGTTCTAAACTCAAGGGATATAGAAGACTCGCTAGAACCATTTACATCTAGAAGTAATGCAGTTTTAATTTTAACAAATAGATACGATGGGATTGACCTATCTGGTGACAATTGTCGCTTACTTGTTTTATATGGTATGCCTCAAGCTACTAATTTACAAGAAGGTTTTTTGTGGAATAGATTAAATGCCAATTCTGTACTTAATGAAATTGTTAAAACCAGAATTACACAAGCATTAGGAAGGTGTACTAGAGCAAGTGATGATTATACAAATGTAATAATGCATGATGCAAATTTATTAAAATTCTGTGCAAAAAAAGAGAATTTAATAGGCTTTCATCCTGAAATTCAAGCAGAAGTTGAATTTGGTTTAACAAACTCTGAAAATTTCGAAACAATAGAAGAGATGGCTGGTTTTATGAATGACTTTATTACTGATAGAGAGTATTATTCAGAAATAAACGAAGCAATAACTAGTATAAGAGATGATTATGAAAAGATAGAAACTCAAGAGACACAAAAGTTAGTAACGAGTGTGAAGAGTGAAGTAGAATTTAATGATGCACTTTGGAAAAATGAATTAGACAGGGCCTTAGAAAAATCTAAATCTGTAAATGATAGTCTTAGTGGCGGCAAAGAAATGGATGGTTATAGAGCATGGTGGTTTTATCTATCAGGTAATGTAGCATTTTTGGCGAATAAGAATATCGGATTTGATATACAGTTATGTAAAGACTACTATTCTTCAGCGCTAAAAATATCTCATGCGATGACATGGTTAACCGATCTTATATACCATGTTCCTAAAGAAAACGATGTATATAAGAACGATCCTTATATTGCAACACAAGCTGAAAATATTGAAAATATAATAACTAACCTCGGAATACAAGGTATTAAATTTGAAAAGGCTATGAAAGATTTATTAGATATTATAAATAAGAATGAGGCTAATCAATTTGAAAGAGGCTTAGGGATCTTAGGTGAATATATAGGATTTGAATCTGAAAAACCAGAAGGTGAAGGTAAGCCAGATGGAATTTGGATGTTGAGGGATATAAGATATGGTTTTGAAGCAAAGACTGAAGAAAAGCCTGATAATCCTATTTCTATTGATTGCTGTCGACAAGCTAACGGACACATTAATACTATAAGAGAGTATTTAAGTTTAAGTGATGAATCAGTAATAAATATAACCGTTATTAGTCATAAGAATAGTTTACACGAAGCGGCGTTACCACATGCAAGAGGTTTGTTCCATATGAATGCAGAGAATATTCGTAAATTGGCTCAGAAAACTACTGATCTTTTAAGAAAGATCAGAAGCATAATGGTTAGAGAAAGCGAGCCTTCATTATTTATAAAGGAGCAAATTATTTCGCTACTTGAACAAGAAAATCTAACCTATAGAAGTGTAGAAGAATATCTCAAAGAAATAAAAATTGAAGACCTTGAAATAACGAATTAAATTCTAGGGTTTTAAATTTTAATTATAAATTGATATTTAGTGAAAACAACTTGGACTAAGTAATGTTATGTATTTATGTAAAGATACACATTATTCCAGACACCTAATTTCAAATTAATTCGGTGGAAAATCTGAAGTAATGT
>NZ_BAAKSZ010000030.1:0-37700 GCF_059698015.1 Oceanobacillus sp. NCCP-135
AAAATAAAATTAGCCTTGTCCTTAACACCTTGGGACACTTGCACTTTGAGACATCGCAATTAGCTCTATCAACCTTTTCACAACGCACCAATTTCTTATTACTACAGTTTTGACCTTTACTTTTTATTGCTACATCACATTTGTAATAATAAAACTTAGAACGTGTCCCATCTTTTTTTACTTTTCCCAATGTGTATGTGCCATTCATAGCTCTACCACATTCATTACATTTCAACATACTGGAAAGTAAATAGGGACTATTTTCTCTTTGAGGGTCATAGTGCTTTTGTTTAGGCTTTCTTTCCTGTAGTTTTTGTTGAACTTTCTCCCATGTTTCAAACGGAACAATTGGAGTGAAATCAGGTTCCTTTCCTTCTCTAAAATTCTTACTCCAATACCATTCCTCAACTGGATTATCTGATCTTCTTTTCTTAGTAATTCTTTTTCTTCTATTCTTAACCATATAACCAGTATAAGATGGATTTCTAAGAATTCTCCAGACTTTTTTGCTGTTGAAGTATATCCCTTTGTAATTTTCTTCTGATCCTTTTTTACGGTATTTTTTTAACTCATTTTCATTTAAAATATCAGCATACTCTTCGTCTGCTAAGCGTACAATTTCACTTTGGCTTTTATCGTCTTCTAAATACCATTTAAAGATATTTTTAACCAATTGAATTTCTTTTCTATCACCCAAACAGTATTTTTTCCTTTTCTTCCCACCAATTTCAACATCTTCTATCGAGAGTCCTATTGGAATTGTACCACCAACATAGCATCCCATATCAACGAGCTCATTCATATTTGCAGATACTTTCTTTCTTACGTCTTCACGCATATTCTGATCAAATATAGACTGGATTAAATCCATCATTGTATTACTGTTCCAATCAAGAAGGTTTACTTCCTTACCACTATTCGCAAAGAATATACTAACACCCTTTTCCTGCAAGCTAGTAGTCATATTTATAAAGTCCTTAACTACCCGTGTGTATCTGCTACTGTCATAGCAAATTAAATATGTAATATTGTAAGTATCAATATCCTTTAGTAATTGTTGAAAAGCAGGACGGTCTTCAAAATTCTCGCTAGAAACATCTTCATCATAATAACCTTCATTGACAAGAGTAATGGAGTTATTGTCAGCAAAACTTTTAATAGCATTATACTGCTGTTGTGGACTAATTTTGTTTCCTGTTTTATCTACACTTGTTCTTATATAAGCAGCACCTAATTTCAACAAATCTCCTCCTTTTCCACCAAGAATTAGGGCTAATATCCTTCTGTAATCAGAGTTATCACCTTAAGTATATAATCACCTATGTATAAAAATAAGTAGGATTACAGGTACATCTTTGCTTCTTTTATAATACTTTGTCCTTGTCTTTTGCGCAAAAGTTTAGCATAAAGGGGACAACACTTCAGATAAAACAATTATACTACTACATTGCTAATGAGATAAATTAAGAATTATAAGTAATCACGATTATGAAAATAATTGAGGTTTTGAATTAAAACTTTTGATTGCTGGTACTTATCCGTCTATTTTAGGTCAGTTAATCAACTCAAAATGCAAGGTCTTTACCTCTTTTATTTTATTGCGGAGAAATTAAAGAAAGCGCGTTAGAATAGTTTTAAATTAAATGGAGGTGAATGACCGTGGGGAAAGTGATTGATTCACTGTGGCACAAATTGGCTTTGCTAGCTATAATGATTTACTATTCAGGAATTTTTACAACAATATGCTTACCGATGATGTGGTTGCATTACAGAATACCAGCCATAAATTATTATATATTTTCTCTAGGGATATTGTTTTTGGGTGGGGTGATTTTCAATTTAGTTTTAAATATATATCCTATCAAAGAAAAGGAATTAGAGGAGGAAATTCCAAAGTATTTTGTTATCAGTACTTTTACTGGTAAATTCATTACCTACAGTTTACTTAGTCTTACGATTTTTATTTTAACAGATAATTTTATTGTTAGTATATATTACCTATTGTTTCTAATGAGTGGGGGATTTTTTTGGTTCTGTATTCTTAGAGGATATATTTTGGCTAAAAAAAATTATAAGGAAAGTGAAATTAAAAAAGGTATTCCTTGGCAAGGAAAGGTATTGGTGTTTAGTATCCCAATTTCTTTAATACTAGGATATTTTATGTTTTATTAAAATAATTTGTTTGCTATATTTATAGCTGTAGGGTGAATGTACTGATTAAAAAATATCAGCTCATCATTTAACCTACAGCTATTTTAATATAAAAACAAATGTGGATTTTTAAAATGGTAGATCTTCGCTTGTAATCACAATATCACCCTCAAATAAGTACTCGACAAGTCGTGCAAATTCAGGATTACTCTTGTCTTGTTCAAATACTTTGATTATGAAACTCTCTACTTCGTTTAATGTACATTCTTTAATAGATTCTTCTTTGTTTCTAACCTCATCATGAATGAAAAAGATAAACTCAATAATGCCATTGAAGTATTCATATGAACCATTTTCTAAATGCTTTAGTCTATAACAATTTTCTTGATAGTTCCACTCTATGATGTAGTTAGAATTAAAATTGAATTTATACTTATGGGTATATTTACATTTAATCTTCCTAATTGAAAATGGCTCCTTAACTTCACCATTTATTACGGATTCAACCACATCATAAACATCAGAAATTGCTATTTGTCCGTACCAATCATAGTGTGGATTTAGGTGGAAAATATCTATATATTTTTCTAAATCGTTTTGTCTAAGGTGAGCACTATCTTTTCCAAAATGGTTAAAAATATCTTTGATTTTAACAGGTGAGTCCCTATCGGCCCATATTGTTTTGCTATTAAAATGGACTTCTTTACCTATCAGTGCAAGTTCATGAAAAGAAGTATAGAAACGACTATGATATTTTGATTTTGTTTTTTTGTAGAAATACTTTTGTAGGTTCCTTATTTCCTCACAAAAATTAAAGAAAACCATTTTGTCTTTTATATTTATTGATTCCTCTTCTATTAGGTAATTCATTAGCCCGTCATAATCTGTATATCCTAGTATCGAATTGTTAGAAAGAATTTTAAAATCGAATGAACTATTCCATGAAATATAGTAGTTGAATGCATAGTCTTCCTCAACTAATTTTAAATGGTAGGTCTCTTTTAAAGTCTCAAGTTTATTTTCGTTAAGGATGTTCGGTATTTTTGTTTCCAACTGTTTATGAACAAACTCTAAAAATCCCTCATAAGAACGTAGATAACCTTCACAGTAGATGTCGTAAAGATGAAATATTCTAAGGATATTAAAAATAACATTATCCACATTAATATTACCAATAGATTTTAAACACTCGGAATCCAGATGGAATATAGGAATATCCTCACTATCTTTAGTATGTATATCATAATTTTCTTTTGTGAAAACCCATTCTCCACTAGTCAAAAAATAAACTTTTCCACTATCACAAATTCTTAGTAACTCTCTTAATAATTCTTCTTGCTTTAGGGTTTTTACCCAAAAACTTTCTTCGAAAATGGACTTTTCCATAATATCAACCTCCTTAAAATTTACGTGGTAGGCTGATTGTTATATGTACTTTAAAGTAATGCTTTAATTATTTTTGTATTATCCTACAATTTATTTATAAAACAAATCCCAGCTCGAATCAAATTTATAGAGAGGCCTATTAATTTTATTTAATCATCGACATAATCGATTTGTGAATCATCACTTATCCGCGTATAATTACGACAATAATAAGAGGTGAATGAAGGGCGGAATGTTAATGAATTGCGAAGTATCAAAAATAAAGATAGGTAATCAACTACAGCATCTGTTGGAAGTTAATGGCTTTAATATCTCTGACAATTTATTATTTGAGAACTTAGGTCTTAACCAGTTAAACTTACAAAGATATTTAAACAATGAACAAACTCCAACGTTAGAAGATACCATTCGACAAGCAAATTTCTTTAATACTTCAGTAGATTTTATCACAGGGAATTCGAAGTACGTTTTGGATACATGGGACTATAATTTCTTAGAAGAATTTTTTCTATACTCATCTGAAAAAATAAAAGATCATTTTGATAATCGACATAATATGGGCATAGCTAGTGAAGATAGTATAGAAACAATACTGTTTGGGCTTTTAACTTATATGACACTATCAAGAACTGGAAAATCATTTGAAGACCTGACTGAAGAAGAAATTACGAATAAGAAGGATGCATTTAGAGAAATAATCTCACTACTTCATAGTTGTATAACGATGAGTAATCAAGATTGTTTTGATATAAAAGAGTTGAGGGCATTAAATAGAAGTATTGTAGATTATTTGTTTGGGGATTATAGTTTTGCCAATGAGAGAATCTTTAATGGGTTAGAGGATAACATTGTGGAATCACAAAATGACAGAGTTCAATTACTAAAGGCTTGTATTAATCAAAATATCGAACGCAGCCATAGGGTAGTAAAAATGTTAGATGAATTATCTGAGTAGTATTGTCGCGAATTAGAATTGTTAAAAATTTTAATTACCTGTAGGAAAAACACAGAGGTTTCTCCACAAGCAAAGGGCTGTAAAGTAATACAGCCCTTTGTAATAAAAATTATTCGGCAAGGGAAAACTCATCTTCTGTAACCCATTTGTGACTCGTTACTTATTCTCCACCAGTTGTAGGAACGGAATCAACCATATAAACTGTTGTTCCTGTGCTGAATCTATAACCGCAGTAGCACCTTCCATTCCCTGCATGCCTCGACTGTAACTTCGACCCCTGGCTCCAAAGATGATTAATTCCTATTCTGTGCTTGCCATAAATAACATTAGTTGATAAATCGTAATCATTCCTATTTACAAACCGTAATCATTACGATATGATATAAAAGTTAAATAGCAATGAAAAGAATAGGAGGCATTGAGAAATGAAAACTTTTAAGGGAGTTGGAATAGCTTTAATACTTATAATCATTACAATTGGTTGTTCGCCATCCAATCGAGCAACCACAGAAGAAAGTTCGGATTTTACTATCTATACGACGATCTATCCAATTGAATATGCTATTGAAAGGATTGCCAAAGACACAGTGTCAGTTGAAACAGTTTACCCACCTGGGGTAGATGCTCATTCGTATGAACCTACATCAAAAGATATGATTACAATAGCAAAAGGTGATGCATTTATTTATTTAGGTGCTGGATTAGAGGCAATTGCAGAAACTGCTGCAGATTCACTTTCCTCTCAAAGTGTTAAATTAATTGAGATTGGACAGCATGATGAATTATTCATGGCGGACGTGGAGGAACATTCGGATGATTCTCATGAGAATGAAGAAGAATCTGATGAGGGTCATAATCATGGTACACAAGATCCACATATTTGGTTAGATCCACTCAGAATGATTGAACTATCAAAAATAATAAAGGATGAACTTATTACATTAAACCCGGATGAAGAAGCTACTTACAATGAAAATTTTGAAGCATTAGAAGCAGAGTTGATTACATTAGATGAGAGATTTACGGAAGTGTTAGAAGCAAAAGAAAATAAACATATTCTTGTAGCACATGCCGCTTTTGGATATTGGGAAGAACGCTATGGTATAGAACAAATACCTATTAGTGGGTTATCATCAAGTAATGAACCGTCACAAAAAGAGTTAACCAAAATAATTGATCAGGCCGAAGAATTCAATTTAAATCATATTCTTTATGAACAAAACAGTACAAATCGTGTTTCAGAAATAATCCAAGAGAAAATTGGCGCAGAGGCTTTAACCATTCACAACTTGTCTGTTTTAACTGAGGAAGATATTGAAAATAACGAGGATTATATTTCCCTAATGAATTACAATTTAGATATTCTTGATATAGCCACCAAATAATATTAAAAGCAACTACCTATTGTATGTCAGGTATAGACATACAATAGGTAGTTGCTATTTTCATAGTTTAACACTCTGATACATTTATAAAAATGGGAAGCATTGCTTTCATTAACCTTGCCCGTAGAGTGAAGAACCGCTTCAATAGTTATTATTTAATATTATCCCTACAGTTCTTTTTCACATTTTCCTTTTAAAAATATAGCAAGTAAAATAGTGCTTTTGCTATAGTTACAGGATAGATTATGCTTATTTTGAATTAAGGCATTATACTAATTCCATTGGGAATCTCTCCAACTTCAATAGTATTAATAACTTCATTTAACTCTGTGTCAATTACATTTACTGTATTGTCATACATATTTGTTACATATGCGAGTTTACTATCAGGGCTTGTAACAACCCCGTGGGAACCATTACCTACTTCAATTGTTGAAACCACTTCTTTTGTTGTAATGTCGACTTTGGATACTGAATGAGAAGGAGCATCTTCTGTACCTTGATTCGCTACATATGCAAATTTGTCATTATGATCAATATAAACTTGTGCTGGCCCTTGCCCAACGGATACTTTTTCAACTGTATCTGTTTCCAAATCAATAATGGAAAGTGCATTTTCCGTATTCAATGTAGCAACTAATGTTTTACCATCAGAAGTTATACCAACGGTGACAGGAGCTGCTCCTACTTTAATTCTCTTTTCTTCTTTCATAGTCTCTAAATTTATAACACTTACACTATCTTCACCCATGTTTGCAATATAAGCTAATCTACTATCTTTGGATATACGGAACCCATGTGGTCCTTTACCGGTATCAATTGTTTGCACCACAGAGTAATTTGAAGTATCAATGATGGAGACATTATTGTCTTCATTATTTGCAACAAGTACAAACTCTCCATTATTAGTGAATACAACATGTGCAGGATGATTACCAACTTCCACTTTACTTATTAACTCATCTGATTCCGTATTATAAAAGAGAACTGACCCTTTCATAGACATCGTTCCATGATCCCCATGGTTCATTTGAGGAACTAGTGTTGCGGCAAGAACTTTACCATCTGGTGAAACTTGAACATTGTGTACGGAACCTTCTAGTTTGATGGATGATACAACTTGATCTGTTTCTGCATTTATTTTAGTAATACTACCACCTTCGTCAGCTGTAAATATAAAATTCCCTAATGTGTCATCCGCTGTTGCTTGTTCATTTGTATCGGAAACCTCTTTTTCTGTAGTAGTAGTCTCCTTTGAAACAGATTCGGTCGGTGTAGTTTCCCCACAGCCCGCTAGTATTAATACAAAAGCTAATAAAGTTAATATGCTAATTGATATTTTTCGCATATAAAATTTCCTCCTTTTTGTGAATCTATAGTCATAATAAGGAGATTAGGTGACCCTAAATGTGATAAATATCACTCGTTTAAAAAAAGTGGTCAAAATGATTACAACTTATTGAAATTCATAGTTTCTGCAAATTTAGTGTTTATACTTTTATATTTTTAACGTTTTATTTATATTGTTATTTGTCGATATATAAAATATCCTCTCCGATTATTTGATGGAAAATTATGATTTACTAATTACTAATTACTAATTGGGAATAGTTTATTAACCCTATGAAGTGTCTAATTTGGTGCTTTTAACTAAACAAAAAGAGCTGTTAGTTTAACAGCCCTTAGTGACATAAATCTATTCAACTGGTGATAATTCACTCTCTGTAACCCATTTGTGATTCGTTACCATCTCGCCACCTGTGGTAGGCATAAAATCAACCATATAAACTGTAGTTTCTACTGCGGAATCTATCACCGCAGTAGAACTTTCCATTCCCTGCATATGAGTTGCCTCGATAGTAACTTCGGTCCCTGGCTCCAATGGTTCTTGACCAGCATCCTGAATTTCTTCATGAATGACCCATTTGTGATTTTCTACCCGCTCTCCACCGTTTGATGGAGTATAAGAGATAGAATAGACTGTTGTATTGTATGCACCAACAATAGTTGCTTCGGCACCTTTCATACCACTCATATGGTCTGATTCAATAATAGCATTACTCCCAACCTCATATGTAGGGTTTTCCGTTACTTGAAGATTTTCGGGTACTTCTCCAGAACCTGAGTGTTCCATATTAGCATGTGGATCTGTTTCTGTTTCGTTTTCTCCGGTTGTGCCAGAATCCATATCCATTTCCGCTCCTTCATCTTGATTTGTTTCGTTATTATTGTCTGCACATGCGGTTAATACGAATATGGAGGCTAGTGTGAAAATACCTATTAATATTTTGTTAATCATATGATAGTTACTCCTTTCATTTCAAGGTTCTTTATTACGATTCCCTACAAATATGCAAAATATATGCAGATAATATTACAACTACATTAAAATCATACCTTTCAACATAAAATTATTATCATGTTTTGCATATTTTCTTGATAATTTAATTGTATACTTATTGTAGATACCTAATATAAGAAGGTGGAAATAATGAATTTCATGCATGGATCTAATTTGCCCATGTTAGTTATGATGACCTTTTGGATAGTCTTAATAATTATTGGTTTTTACCTCATATCAAATTACTTAAAAGGAGGAGAAAAAAGGGATTCAATTGATATTTTAAAGGAAAGATTAGCAAAAGGAGAAATAGATGAAGCTGAATATCAACGGTTGAAATCTGTTTTAGAAAATAAAATGTAGAAATATGTATTTGTCTTTTAAATTTCCTTTATATAAAATATTAGTGATTAATGTAAGTCTAGTAAATGTAATATGAAAGTTGAGGACATTGATAAAGTGATAAGAAAAGCAACGATTATACTAACCATAATAATAGGATTACTAATAGCCGGTTGTACTAATAGCGATAATAAGGAATTTGAAGCCTCCTTTAAAGGTACTGTCGATCATGTACATGGTATGGGGTATGCCGGTGATGACAATGGATTATATTTTGCTACTCATACTGGTTTAAAAATATACCGCGATGGTACTTGGTTTGAAACTACGAAAAATAATAATGATTACATGGGATTTAATGCTGTTGATAAAGGTTTTTATACATCGGGACATCCGGGTAAAGATTCCGATTTACCTAATCCGATTGGAATACAAAGAAGTTTTGATGGTGGGAGAACACTAGAGAGCTTAAAGTTTGAAGGTGAAACAGATTTCCATGCAATGGCGGTTGGATATCAAAGTCATGATATTTTCCTAATGAATCCATCTAAAAACTCTGAGTTGGAAGTGGGACTTTATCTAAGCACAGATGATACAAAATCATGGGAGAGTGTAGAAGCTTCCGGTCTTGAAGGAGATATCCTTGCATTGGCGATTCATCCTACTGATTCTAACTATGTTGCAGCAGCGACTTCAACTGGTGTTTATATTTCAAAAGACGCTGGAACAAGTTTTGAGATAATAACAGATTCCGCCCAAGGTACAGCAGTATTTTTTAACGAAGAAAACTTATATTATGCAAGTTATGGCACTGTTCCATCATTGGTCAAACATAATCTAACAAATGGGGAAGAAGAAAAAATTAATTTGCCAGATTTAACGGAGGATGGTCCTGTGTATATTGCTCAAAACCCTCAAAATGCCCAAGAAATTGCCATTTATACAGTAAAGGGGCAAGCGTATCTATCAAATGATGGTGGAGAAACTTGGAATCAACTTTTAGAAAATGGCAAAGTAAAGTAAGAGAGTTGAAAAGAAATGTTTGATCTATTTAATCAAATTAGTGGAATGTTAAGTGGACCGATTCATGGGCTTGCGTATGGTTTTGAGCATATTCCATTATTATTTGCCTTTTTTCTAGGATTAGTAGGAGCTGTTGCACCATGCCAGCTAACGAGTAATGTAAGTGCTATTACTATTTATGGAAATAAATCTTTAATAGATAAGGTTCCTTGGTTGCATGTGTTTTTATTTATTCTGGGTAAGATTCTAGTTTTTTCTGCACTCGGAATTATAATTTGGTTACTTGGGAAGGAAGCAAATAGTTCATTAACACAATTATTTCCTGTTGTTAGAAAAGCTATGGGGCCTTTACTTATCCTTATTGGATTATTTATGATTGGTTTATTTCGATTTAATAGGGGACTAGGGGTAATTAAACTACCAAAGGGGTTAAAAGATAGCTATTTGGGGAGTTTTTTAATGGGTGTAAGTTTTACCTTAGCATTTTGTCCAACAATGTTTATTCTGTTTATTTTAACACTAATGCCAGTTGTCCTGACTACATCATATGGAGTCATATTACCATCTATTTTTGCGATAGGTACATCATTACCTCTGATACTAGTAATATTTCTGATTTGGTATTTTGGGGCAAGTGGTGTAATTCTCAAAAAAAGCAGGAAAATAGGTGCTGTAACTCAAAAGGTTGCTGGTGTAATACTACTGGTTATAGGTATTTTTGATACTTTAACCTATTGGGTATAAATATAGCAAGTAAAATAAATCGAGACAAATGTTTGTTGGGAATTTCTATTTTACAATTGGTACTACAAAGAAATCCTACTGAAAAGTCTTCAGTAGGTTTTTCTAGTTAGATTCATCCATAATATTACTTAATTTTATATTAATTATCTAAATAATTCACCCTGGCTAACAAGTTTTATTACATGTAAGTAACAATAATTAAATAAATATTTCACACCGTCTTTTTCACATTTTCTGCACAAATAAGTTATAAAATTACAAAGAATACTTGGCCTAAAGAATTAAAATACTACAACAATCGGGTGATAACATGAAAAAGATGGGTTTTATTTTAACAAATTTAATTGTATTGAACTTACTTTTACCAATAGTGACTTTTGGGCATTCTAATACATCTCCTCCAAGCCTAAACAGTGAAGCAGCAATTATAATTGAAGCAAAATCTGGTGCAGTTATATATGAGGAAAATTCGAACGCAAAAATGTATCCTGCAAGTTTAACTAAAATTGCAACAGCTATTTATGCCATAGAAAATGGCAACCTAGATGAAGTTGTAACTGTTAGTGAAAACGCCAGAGGTACAGTTGGATCTAGTGTTTATTTGGAAGAGGGGGAAAAAATAACCTTATTACAGCTTGTACAGGGGTTATTAGTTAATTCGGGGAATGATGCAGGTGTAGCGATAGCAGAACATCTGAGTGGTAGTACTGAGCGATTTTCCCATGATATTAATGAATATTTAGAAAACAAGATTGGGGTTCAAAATACAAACTTTATAAATCCACATGGATTATTTAATACAGATCATTTAACAACTGCAGAAGATTTGGCTAAAATCACACAGTACGCCATTGAAAATGAAACATTTAAAGAAATTTTTGCGTTAAAAGAAGTAAATTGGGATGGCGAGACATGGGATACCACCCTTTATACGCATCACAAGCTAATGAGGGAAATACCATATGAGGGTATCACAGGGGGGAAGACAGGTTTTGTAGAAGAATCAGGTTATACATTAGCTACAACTGCCGAAAGAGATAATCTTAGCTTAATCATCATTACCTTGAATAGTGAACACGAAATGGAGGCATATACAGACACAACAAATCTATTAAACTATGCATTTGAAAACTATAAAACTTCGAAAGTCTCCGCTGGGACTACATTTAAAGTTGAAAATAAAGAATATCAATTGTCAAAGGATTACTATTATACTCATTTGATTAATGAGCAGGTAAAATTTGAGGCAAATAATAGCGGTGTGTTAAATATTATTACTGAGGAAAATGAAATTTTGGCCTCGACACAGTTAAGCAGTACTCAAGTAGAAGAATTAGCAAATAATACAACTCAGGGAAAAAATGATATTGTTAAGGGGAACAATAAAGAAAGTAGTATATTTTTATTTAGTAAATATATGAATGAGTTGATTTATATTGTATTAATGTTATCTTTTGGGATATTGGGCCTAGTGTATTATCAAAATCGAAAAGTATTATAATAATAACTCTCTCAAATAAAATGCATTTAAGTATACTGATAGATACAAATTTTTTTAAGTGAAAATGAAAAATCTACTGCCACAAAATTGGAATAATTATCATTTATTATGGGTTTATTTGGTGAAGAAACATCCAAATTACAACTCTTATTACACTAGCCCGTCATTATACTGTAAAAGAGGTCTTTTATGTTTAACAAACTATCGCTTAAAATTGGTATGTTGTTTTTTGTTTTTATACTAATCATCGAGATTCTTGTTTATTTTATTCTCTATACAACTATCGCAAATGAACGAATAGAAGAGGTAATGGACAGTTTATTAGCAAGGGCAAACACCCATAGTGCTATTTTAGAGAATAACTTTAATAGTTCTACAATGGAACATGTAGCTATCATGGAGTCAGAATCTGAATATGCAGTAATTATTACAGACGAGGATGGTAATGTCTTAATAAACTCAGATCCTATAGAAAAAGAAATGTTAGATATTATTGAACATACCGATTACGAAGAAATACCTAGTGGTGGAAAAGTTTTAGAGCAACGATGGACGGAAAGACAATATATTGCTGCAGATAGTCCAATTAATATTAATGGAGACCACCATGGCCATGTAATTATGTTCGCCAATACTAATATAGTTAAAAACATGGTTAATCATTTAAGTGATCAATTTGTCTGGATAGGAATAACTACAGTAATTCTTACAATTATTACGGTATTCTTCCTGTCTCGATTTATTACAATACCGTTAATGAAAATGAAACAAGCGACGGAGCAGCTAAGCAAGGGGAAAACTAAAGTATCGTTACATACAGACCGAAAAGATGAGTTAGGTGAACTAGCTAGTACCATAATGAAGTTATCCAATGATTTAGAACGATTAAAAAAGGATAGAAACGAATTTTTAGCAAGTGTCTCTCATGAACTAAGAACCCCGCTAACTTATATTAAAGGGTATGCAGACATCATTAATAAACAGGATATATCTATTCATGAAAGAAAGGAATATCTTGATATTATACGCGAAGAGACGAATCAATTGACAGTTTTAATAAGAAATTTGTTTGAATTAGCTAAAATGGACGAAAATAGATTCATTATAAATAGAAGAAAGGTAGAACTTAGAAAACTAATCCAAACTGTTGAAGAACTAATCAGACCTGGCTTAGAAGAAAGAAATATTAGGTTTTCAGTTATTTGTCCCGAAAATATAATTGCTAATATTGACCCGGAAAGAATACAGCAGGTCTTATTAAATATTCTAGATAACGCAATTAAACATACGAGTCCGGGGGAAACCATCTCAATTAGGGTTATACAAAATGAAATGGAAATAAAAATAACTATTGAGGATGAAGGGGAAGGGATTCCAAAGGAGGACCTACCTTATTTATTTGACCGTTTATATCGTGTTGAAAAGTCTCGCTCTAGAGAAAGTGGAGGTACAGGGTTAGGTTTGGCAATAGCAAAGGAAATTATAGAATCCCATGAAGGAAGAATTGAAATTCAAAGTAAGATTGGAAAAGGAACCAGTGTTAATATATTTCTTAAGAGGTGATTGGGTTGGTGAAAGTATTATTAGTTGACGATGAAAAGCGAATGTTAGATTTGCTAGAATTATATTTAAGAGCACATAAGTATAAATCAAAAAAAGCTTTAAGTGCCAAAGAAGCATTATCGTACTTAGAAGAAGAGACTTTTGACATTGTATTAATTGATATTATGATGCCTGAGATGAATGGTTGGGATTTATGCCGTACAATTAGAAAAAATTCCGACGTTCCAATTATTATGGTTACCGCCCGTGAACAGAAAGAGGATATCGTTAAAGGGCTGAAATTAGGTGCGGATGATTATATTACCAAACCATTTGATGAAGAGGAATTATTGGCCAGAATAGAAGCTTTATTACGTAGAAGTAGCACAGCAAACAAAATAGAGGTAAATGGATTATTATGGAATGAGGATGAGTTCGAGTTATCTTATAATAATAAACTGATTAAATTAACACCTAAAGAATTTACCATGTTGGGGTATTTGATGAAAAAACCAAATCAAGTATACACAAGAGAGCAATTAATCGAGTTAATTTGGGGATATGAATCACAGACCGATGGAAGAACGGTTGATTCTCATGTCCGTAATATTCGCGATAAAATTCGCCAGGTGGGTTTTCCAATTGAAGATTATTTCCTAACTGTTTGGGGACTTGGATATAAGTGGGTTAATAAAATTTAGTAATTGAAATTAGTCACTGGAACAAAGTCTATGTTCATGATTTTATCACAAATCCACACAAAAGTAGTAACAAACAATCAATTTTATTGTATACCATACAGGGGTATGGTAATATGTGAATAGGGATAGAAAATAAAGTAGATGTTAACAGTAGAATATCTTAAAAAGGAGAGTGGTAATAATGGATAAGCACCATCATGAAAATCATAACCACCACAAACATAGTGGACATGATCACCATAATCATAAAGAACATATGGGACATGAACATCACAATGGTAGTGAAAATCATGAGCATCACGAACACCATAATCAACATGAACACATGGAACATGGACATCACAATCATGAACAACACGAGCACCATAGAGACCATAACCAACAACATAACGGTCATGAACATCATAATCATAGCCATGCTCACCATGGACATGGAGGACATGGAGGACACCACGAGCATATGGTAGAAGACTTTAAGAAGCGTTTTTGGATTTCATTAGTCCTAGCAATACCAGTTTCTTATTTGTCACCTATGATTCAAATGCTTATTGGCTATGAAGTGAACTTTACGGGGGATACCCTTGTACTTTTCATACTTTCTACTATTGTATTTTTCTATGGTGGAAAGCCGTTCTTGCTTGGTGCATGGGATGAACTTAAAGGTAAATCTCCTGGCATGATGATGTTAATTACACTAGCTATAGTGGCTGCTTATGTATACAGTACCTTAACAGCATTTTTTATCGAGGGTAGTGATTTCTTCTTTGAACTAGCTACACTTATTGTCATTATGCTACTAGGACATTGGATAGAAATGAAATCCCTTATGGGTGCTTCCAAGGCATTGGAGGAGTTAATTAAATTAATGCCCAAAGAAGCTCACAAATTAGATGAGTCAGGCAATATTATTGAAGTAACAGTAGAGGATTTACAGCCAGGGGACCGAATCTTAGTTAAGTCGGGTGAAAAGATTCCTATTGATGGTGAAATATACGAAGGTGAGTCTACAGTGGACGAGTCCATGCTTACTGGTGAATCGGTACCGGTCGAAAAGGGTCCTGGAATGGAAGCGATTGGTGGAGCTGTCAATGGTGACGGTGTTTTAAAGATAAAGGTAAGTAAAACAGGAAATGATACGTACCTATCTCAAGTAATAAAATTAGTGAGTGACGCTGAAAAGACCAAATCAAAAGCTCAAGGATTTGCCGACATTGCAGCCAAATGGTTATTCTATGTTGCTGTTGTTGTAGGGATTATAACTTTCGCCGTCTGGTGGACTACTGGGGATGTAGATTTTGCCCTAGAACGAATGGTTACCGTTTTAATTATTGCTTGTCCACACGCACTTGGTTTAGCAACACCTCTAGTAACATCTAGATCTACTGCCATTGCAGCTAAAAATGGTTTGTTAATTCGAAATAGAATAGCGTTTGAAAGTGCATTTAAATTGGATCGAGTGGTGTTTGATAAAACAGGTACCCTTACGGAAGGTAATTTTGGTGTTACGGATGTTCATCCAATTGAGGGTATTAGTGAAGAAGAGTTATTAAAACTAGCTTATTCTGTTGAAACACAATCAGACCATCCCATAGCTAAAGGAATTGTCAAAGAAGGAAAAGAACGTAATTTACAACCCTATGATGTTAGGGATTATCAAAATCTAACTGGTAAGGGATTAGTAGCAAAAATAGGAGAAGATGAAATAGCTGTTATAAGTCCCGGCGCTATGAGAGCCAATAAAATTTCTTTCGATGAAAAAACCTATGATCAATTAGCTTTACAAGGAAAAACAGTTGTATTTGTCCTTAAAAATAATATTTTGCAAGGAATGATAGCACTCGCTGATATTATCCGTGAATCTTCTTACAAGGTTATAAAAGAGTTGAGTGATCTCGGAATTGAGACTGTTATGATGACTGGGGACAATAGCCGTGTTGCAAATTATGTGGGTGAAAAACTAGGAATTTCTAAAGTTATTGCCGAAGTGCTTCCCCATGAGAAATCAAACAATGTAAAGTATTTAAAACAAGACGGGAAAAAGGTTGCTATGATCGGTGATGGAATTAACGATGCACCTGCTTTAGCGGAAGCCGATTTGGGAATTGCTATTGGGGCAGGTACAGACGTTGCAATTGAGACCGCTGATGTTGTATTAGTTAACAGCAATCCGGTAGACATTTTAAGTATCCTTAAACTGTCGAAAGCAAGTCGTAGAAAAATGGTTCAAAACTTGGGCTGGGCTGCTGGATATAATATCCTTGCGATTCCACTAGCTGCTGGTGTACTTTATAGTATCGGGATTGTGATAACACCTGCTGTTGGCGCAGCAATAATGTCACTTAGTACTATAATATGTGCCATCAATGCTCAATTATTAAAGATTGACTAACCGAATAATATATCGTGGCTAAGCAAGAATATCTTGTTTAGCCATTTTTTTTATTCTGGCAATTGCTTATGTCATAAAGATTTCATTAAATCTTGACAGTTTATGCATATATTTTTCCTACACTTAAACGGATTGTACTTATGAATACTTTTCAATTAAAAGCGCTTAGGAGTTGACGTATATGAGCTTAGAGGAAGCTAAGAGGAAAAAGAAAGATAAAAAAAGAAATCGCTTTATTTTCAGAACATCTATTTTGGTGCTATTGGCAGGGGCCATAATATTTGCATTAGTTTCTAATTTGCAAGGAGATACAACTATTTATCGGGTTGGGGATACAGCCCCGGATTTCCAATTAAATCAGATTAATAATTATAACGAATTAGAAACAGTGCGCTTAAGCGATTATAGTGGAAAAGGAGTTATGTTAAATTTTTGGGGAACTTGGTGTAAACCATGTGAGGAAGAAATGCCATATATGCAAGCACTCTACCCTGAATATCAAGAAAAGGGTGTAGAGATTATTGCGATAAATCTTGATGCAACAGAATTCGTAGTTGATAAATTTATCGATAAATATGACTTAACTTTCCCTGTACCACACGATACAAGAGATCAAGTTCGTGACTTGTATAAAGTAGGTCCTCTTCCAAGTACCTTTTTTATAAGTCCTGAGGGAGAAATAGTTGAAGTTGTAGAAGGTGGACTTTCACTTGAACGATTAGAAGGATACCTTAAACAAATTCAACCTACGGAATCATAAGCCAGAGAGGGATGTAAATGAAGCATATAAAATGTGAATGTGGTCATGTCAATCCAGAGGGTACTGTCCTTTGTGAAGCATGTGGTAAACCAATAGAAGGAAATCAGCATATTGATGGAAACGATAAAAAGAAACTATTAAATATGCGCTATGAAGGAAGTGCGAGAAGGTCTACTACATTTAACAAATCAATAGTTGACAAAGTATGGAGTTTTTTCTCCTCGGTTAAGGTTGGTGTATGGTTAATTGTTATTGCATTAATTGCATCCGGAATTGGTACTATATTACCACTTGAACAATACATTCCAGCAAATGCAATATCACGAGATCCAGCAATATTTTATCCGGAAACTTACGGATTATTTGGGAAAGTATATTATCAATTGGGTTTTCACAACTTATATAGTTCCTGGTGGTATCTCATTATATTAGCATCCATTGGGGTATCCTTAGTAATTTGTAGTATTGATCGATTCGTCCCACTATATCGAGCATTAAAGCGTCAAAAGGCTAAGCGACATGAATCCTTTATTAATAGACAGCGTTTTTATAGTCAAACTGAAGTAGTTTCTCAGAAAGAATTTAATACAGTCAAGGAACGTCTGCAAAGGCAACGCTATCGAATTAAAGAAGAAAATGGACATATAGTCGCGGAGAAAGGCAGATTTTCTAGATGGGGTCCTTATGTCAATCATATTGGTCTTATTATCATTCTCATTGCAGCATTATTGAGAACAACTTCCTTTTTCTATTTAAGTGAGTATGTTTGGGTAAGAGACGGGGAACTTACAGTCATTCCCGGCACAGACAGCGAGTATTATATCGAGAATAAGAAATTCATATTAGATACATATGATATAAATGATAAACGTTTTAAAGATGCTCTTGCAAAAGAGGGGAGAATAATTCCTAGTAATTTCCAGACAAATGTTACGATTTTTAAGGCTGAGGAACCCGGAGTAATCGGTGTGGAAGGGGATCTAGTAAAGATTAATGATTTTGAAATAAGAATGAATGAACCAGCAAAATTTGGTGGTTATACTCTATATCAACAAGGCTATCAAATAAATGAATTCTCGAAGATGACTTTTAAAATCTATCAATTGAATGATCCAGAGGCTGAAGCATTAGGGGAATTTACAGTTGATTTATTTGACCCCAAAACAGAGTACGAGATTGATAGTGAATTCAGAGTAGAAGTGGTTGAATACTATCCAGATTATACATTAACCGAAGATCAGGTAAGGTCTAAGACAAAAGATTCCAATAATCCTGCATTCGTGTTTAACTTATTTCCTCCTGGTAGTGAAGATGCTGAGATTAGTTTTGTAGGTGACGTTATCGGTTCTGCAGAGGATTTAGGGATAGACACTTCCGCTGTTGACCTACAGCCTATGGGTAATGTTATCGGGGCATTCGCACCTTCAATTGACCCTACTGGTGAAAATCAATATCGTATTTTAATTGATTCCATAGAATTTGACCGTAAGAGTGGCTTAAGTATTAAAAGGGATTATACTATTCCATTTTTTGTAATAGGCACACTAATCTTTATGATAGGTGTCATCCAAGGTATGTATTGGCAACATAGAAGAATTTGGATACATCCAAAAAATGAAGGTATTCTTTTAGCAGCTCATACCAATAAGAACTGGTTTGGACTTAAAAAGGATATTGAAAAAGTAATAGACGGGACTTCCATTCAAATGGTGGAAGAACAAAAAGAGGATGATTAGGGAGGACAATCATGGAGGGCTTATTAAATACGAGTAGTACAATGCTTTTTACTGCGTTCATATTGTACTTAATCGCAACATTATTTTTCGGTGCAACTATTAAAGAGAAAAATGGTGAACAAAAAAAATCTGGTTTTGCCGGAAGACTAGCAATAACACTAACCATACTTGGGTTGGTTGCGCAGCTAATCTACTTTATTACAAGATGGATGGCCTCAGGACATGCTCCAGTTAGTAACATGTTCGAATTCGTGACTTTCCTTGGTATGTGTTTAGTGTTAGCGTTTGTCATTATTTATTTTATTTATAAATTAAACATTTTAGGTTTATTTGCATTACCGATTGCTATGATTTTCATTGCATATGCGAGTGTGTTTCCAACAGAAATTGCACCACTAGTTCCATCATTAAAAAGTTACTGGTTATATATTCATGTAACTACCGTTGCTTTAGGATCAGGCATTTTATTTATCAGCTTTGTTGCAGGATTAATGTACTTAATTCGCCAAGTTGATCAACGTAAACGTGATGCTCGAGTTGTTTCGTTAGAAGTAGTTTTATATTTCATATTCCTATTATTAGGTTTCATCCTTATTTCTTCCGTATTTAGTGCTATGAATTATAGTGCAATATTTGAATACGATTTAAATGGTAAGAGGGTAATGACAGAATATGAGTTACCAGCGATTGCTGCACCAAATGAAAGCACTCTAGTAACTGAAGGTGTAATGAAACCGTGGTTCGAAACCCCTTCATGGATGCAGGGTTCTCATGCTGGAAGAAAATTTAACAGTGTTATTTGGTCAATGGTTGTAGGGTCAGCTCTTTATGGTTTAACTCGGTTGCTGTTACGGAAGCGTGTAGGTGCGGCAATTAGTCCGCTACTTAAAAAAGTAAACCCTGAGTTAATGGATGAGATCAATTATCGTGCAGTAGCAATTGGGTTTCCAATCTTCACATTGGGCGGATTAATTTTTGCCTCTATTTGGGCCCAAGAAGCTTGGGGACGCTTCTGGGGCTGGGATCCAAAAGAAGTTTGGGCACTTATTACCTGGTTCTTCTATGCTGCATACTTACATTTAAGACTTTCACGCGGTTGGCATGGAGAAAAGTCAGCGTGGCTAGCTATAATAGGTTTTGGGATAATATTATTTAACCTAATTGTTGTAAATTTAGTGATAGCGGGGCTTCATTCCTATGCATAAATGCAATTAATTGATGTTACTTTAAACTGTTTTTAATATAACCCTAATATAAGCATTTTTAAAACTATCACTGTGAAAATGGTGATAGTTTTTTGATGGAAGTTGAATATATAGTGATATAACTTCTATTTTTGCCCGATAAATCATAGATTAAATAGAGGTGATATTTTGAAGAATGCTAATAATAGGGTAAAAATATTTTCAATAATATTAATCAGTTTATTTGTTCCAATGACAATTATTATAACTATGGTAATAAATAATTCAAATATGAAAAACAATATGCTTGCACAACTTATTAACTCAGATGAATTTTCGAAGGTTTTTTTATCTATAATGGGAGAAGAAATTCCCAATTTTAAAGAGTATATAGACAATGAATATAATACTCCTTCCATTGGTAACTTGTTATTAGAATCAATAACCGGAATTAATACTGATAACCTCAATATGGTACTAATCAGTGAAATTCTAGGATTCAGTTATAATAATGTAATTTATGTGGTTGGTCAGGGTTCAGATTATTCAAATCTCCCTCAAGAATCTCCACCACCAGACTTTGATGAACTACTAAAGACAGAAGGTTCAGTTAAAGATAACCAGAATGTACCAAACATAAATACAGATAGTTCAAATAATCCAACAGTTCTTATCTACCAGTCTCATAGTTGGGAAGGATATCTACCTTTAATGGCAGAGCATGAGAGGACAAGTGACTCATCAAGTATTAATAATAATGAAAATGTAGTTCTAGTTGGTTCCATGCTAGCAAAAAAATTGAACGAGTATGGTGTTTATGCGGTACAGGACCAAACTAACATTGCTAAAGCATTAAAGGATAGGGGATGGAATTATAGCCATTCTTATCAATTGTCTCGTGAACTTATCGAAACTACAGTTTCTAAAAATGAAGATATAACATATTTAATTGATATACATCGAGATTCAGCGACAAGAGATATAACAACTGTCACTATTAATGGGAAAAGTTATGCAAGGCTATATTTTGTAGTTGGGAAAGAGTATGCTAATTATGAGGAGAATTTATTATTTGCTAAAGAGCTGCATGAGAAACTTGAAGAGAAGTATCCTGGACTCAGTAGAGGTGTTTATTTGAAAACAAGTTCTGAGGGTAATGGTGTCTATAATCAGGATATATCAAATAGATCTCTATTAATAGAAATGGGTGGAATTGAAAACAATAAAAAAGAACTATCCAATACAATAAACGCATTTTCCGATGTTTTTATGGAACAGTATGAGGGAGTTATTGAGGTTATTGCTCCAAATCAAGGTTAAAGATTACAAATTTATCTAAGAATCAGGGCGGGTTTGATATTAACTTTAAAAGGTATGCAAGGAACTTACCCTTGCATACCTTAATATTTTTGATTTACTTATTCAGGCTGATTATCTACTTTACCTGTATCTGTATAAAATGGTTCAAAATTATTGTATTCAACTGTTGTAACCATTCCACTAGATGCGTGATGTAAATCATGGCAGTGGAATAACCAGTTACCAGGATTATCTGCAACGAATGCTACTTCATAAGTTTCCCCATACTTAACGTTCAATGTATCTTTGATAATAGGGGAACCTTGAAGTTCCTCTCCATTTTTACTTAGAATTTGGAAGAAGTGACCATGAAGATGCATAGGATGGTCAGCTTTATCCATACTGTTATTGGTAAGTGTAACTTTCACTTTGTCTCCCTTATCTACCTCAATAGGAGGGACGTCTGGATAGGTTGCTCCATTTATAGTCCATACCATGCCCATTTCTTCTTCAGAACTCATTGCAGTGTTAAGCTCCATTTCGTACTCTACATCAAAATTATCATTTAAATTAAATTGAGATTCTGTTTTCTCTCCAAGCTTCGTGATATCTACTATATCCGGTGTTAGAAAATGTTCAGCCTTCTGGCCATTTCCATCTTCATATACGATATCCATTTTCATGTCCTGAGCAGCTTCCATTTCACCATGACAATCGATGGTAAAGTCACCACTTCCATCCGCAATAAATTCAATGTCAACACGTTCCCCGGGAGCAACTTCGATAACTGAACCAGTTATTATTTGTGGATTATTTACCTTTTGTCCATCTACATGTGTCACTTTATAATCAACCGGAATATGGATTTGATGTGCCATATAGCCTGCATTTACAAATCGTAACTTTACAGTTTCTCCTTCTTTTACGAACAACGGCTCATTATTTTCATAAGTCTTTCCATTAATGGTGAAAATATCATAAGAAGACATATCATGAGCCATCATGTCTCCCATGTTGGATGATTCCATATCCATACCGTCATGATCCATGTCATCCATATCTTCCATACTACCCATATCACCATCGTCCATGCCATTCATATTCATATCATTTTCCTCATGACTACCTGATTCCCACTCATCAAGAACTAGGGTATAGTCTCGGTCGATATCAGCATCGTCCTCAGATTCTACGATTATCGTCCCGTATAATCCCTTATCTAATTGCTCAACACCATTTTGATGGGAATGATACCAATACGTTCCTGGATCATTTGCTAGAAATTCATATGTGTATGTTTCTCCTGGAAGCACAGCATCCTGTGTAACACCTGGAATCCCGTCTTGAGTATTAGGAACAGGAATACCGTGCCAATGAATGGAGACAGGTTCTTCTAATTCATTGGTTAGGTTAACCTTTACTACTTCACCTTGTTTAACACGTATTTGTTCACCTGGAACAGTACCATTGTAGGTCCAAGCCGTTATAGTTTTATCTGAACTTAATTCCCATTCTGTTTCTTGTGCAGTGAGATTAAATTCATTAGTTTTCTTGCCATCAAAATTGTCTGTTTTAACTTGTACTACTTCAGAAACAGTTCCCTCTGAATTGGATGTATCATCTTTCTCAACATTAGATCCATTAGATTGGTCTGTACATGCCGCTAAAATAGCAACAATAGAAATTAAGAGAGATGTAATTATAAGTTTTTTCATGTCTTGTTTCCTCCTCTTTCATATCGAGTGTACTAAAGAAATGTGAAGAAATTATGCATTTTTAATAACCGAAATGTGACAAAACTGATTTACCATCTATATTTTTTTAGTTTATTATATTGTAATTATTGTTGCTTAGGATTAAAATGTTTCCATAGGGAAACTTTTTATGACACGGGCATATCATGATAAAAATCCTACTAGAAGGAGAGGAAAGTATGATTGATGTTTTTATAGAATTTCCCCCAGTAATTCAAGCAATAATAGCAACACTTTTTACTTGGGGAATGACCGCATTGGGGGCGGCTTTGGTATTTACAACAAAGTCATTTAATCAAAGATTATTAGACAGTATGTTAGGGTTTGCTGGTGGAGTAATGATTGCAGCCAGTTTTTGGTCATTATTATCTCCTGCTCTAGATATGGCAGAGGGAGGTAGAGTACCTGTTTGGATTCCTGCTGCAGTTGGTTTTATGCTAGGCGGAGGAGTCTTATGGGCGGTAGATAAAATAATTCCGCATCTTCATCCTAATTCTTCAATAGGTCAGGCAGAGGGGCTGCATTCCAAAAAAGTTAAGAGAAGTACATTATTGGTGCTTGCTATAACCTTACACAATATTCCAGAAGGTTTAGCGATAGGTGTTGCTTTTGGAGCGCTAGCTACGGATTCTGCATCTGCTTCGATAGCTGGAGCAATTGCTTTAGCCATTGGTATTGGAATTCAGAACTTTCCTGAAGGGGTAGCTGTATCTATGCCGTTACGAAGGGATGGAATGTCTAGAAGAAAGAGTTTTTATTATGGTCAATTCTCAGGTATGGTTGAACCTATTTCAGCTGTTGTTGGTGTATTAGCAGTATCGCTGGTTGAGCCACTTTTACCATACGCTCTAAGTTTTGCTGCAGGTGCAATGATATTTGTTGTGGCTGAAGAGGTAATCCCAGGTTCCCAAGAGAAGGGGAATAAGGATCTTGCTTCAATGAGTTTAATGATTGGATTTACCGTGATGATGATCTTGGATGTTGCTCTTGGTTAGAGTTCAAGGGATTCAATTTGGAGTTAATAAATGATTTATATTTTCAAAGAAGGCAGTTTGTAATGCTTTCTAACAGTTTGGAAATCAATACTTTATTGATAGTTCAAATGAATTTATTTAATCTTGAACACAAAAAAAGTTAAATTAAAACAAAATGCCTTCCGTTTGAATATGGAAGGCATTTTATTTCTTTATAGTAAGAACAATATATAATGCTAAATTAAAATCCTTCACTAATGTGAAATTAACATTTTATTAAACTTTAAATCTTAAAAGGATGATTATTCAATAAGGGCCTTTCTTTGAAATAGATTGTTAACGTATAGAACTGTATCAGTGTCAAAATAAGTAGGTAATTTAAAACTTTGCTTGTACTGCTCATGACCCTTACCAGTAATAATAATCCAATCACCTTTTTGACTATGTTCAATAGCCCATTTTATAGCCATTGTTCGATCCTCGATAATCATACCTTTTTCATTTCCATATGAATGGTTTAAATAACTGAGAGTTCTTATCATCTCATTCTTAGAAACAGAATTTAAATCATCTAATGTCAAAATATATCGGGTACTTAGTTCGGAGGTAACAGATAACATTCCTTGTCTTTTACTCAAATCCCTACCACCACGATAGCCAAATACATGTGTTATTTTTTTTGCACCTTTCTGGTTTGCGGTTCTTAAACAATGAAAAATTGCATCAGCAGTATGAGCATAATCGACAACAGCTGTTGCTCCATTGGACAGTTTATAAATTTCAAATCTTCCTCTGACACCCTTAAAATTAATAATTGTTTCAAGAATGGATTCACTCTTTAATCCCATTATCCTGGAAGTTCCATATGCCATAACACTATTGTACATATTATGAATTCCTTCCATAGGAGAAAAAATATCACTTTCGATTTTATTATCCATAACCGTTACGATAGAGTTCTTTGAGTTGAAATTTATTATATTAAACTTACACTTAGATTTTTGTCCAATTGAATAAACAATTTTTCCTTGGCCATCTAATATCTTTGCTAATTCTTCACCCCAATAATTATCTATGTTAATAATTGCTTGTCCATCGTCTTTTAGATAGTCAAACAATAACATTTTGCTTCTAAAGTATTCTTCCATCGTTTTGTGGTAGTCCAGGTGTTCATGTTCTAGATTTGTAAACAAGCATAAATCAAAAGCTAAACCTTCAACCCGGTGTTGAGTTAGGCCATGGGAAGAGATTTCAATAATAATCACCTCATCCTTGCTCTCAGCTATAAGTTTGTGTAAATCAAATGAGCTCGGTGTGGTGTTCGTACTGTTTTTTACCTCACCATTGATTATGTTTTGTATGGTACCAATTAAAGAACAAGTTTTACCGTTACTTTCTAAAATGTGTTTTAAAAGGTGACTGGTTGTTGTTTTTCCGTTCGTCCCGGTGATTCCAATCATAATTTTATTTTTCGAGGGATCACGATAAAAGTTTCTCGATAGGATCCCTAATGTTTTTCTACTATCTTCAACCTGTACATATGGTATGGGTATATCATCAATTTCTTTTTCACCTATTACTAGACATGCCCCCTTGTTAATAGCTTGTTTTATATAATCATGACCATCAGCGTTATACCCCTTAATAGCTACAAAAACATAATTAATATTTACGTCAGATGAACTGTAAGCAATACCCTCAATAATTTGTTCTTCTGTTTCCTGCTTTATATTATTTAGAATTTCAATTCCATCCAATAATTGTTCGATTTTCATATATAAAATAGACTCCTTAGATAGAAATAAGATTAACTACTTAATTTTAAATTTAAAATATGGAGTTATTGTGCAGATTTATAACTGTAATAATCACTTAATGTTTTTAACAATATTTGTAAATAAAATGTGTTCTATTAGCAAAAGAAATAGAAATAATATAACTTCACCCTTCATGATGTACAGATAGGGTAGTATGCAGTATAGAAATAAACTATATGCTGACAATAATAAATGAAAATACCCAGAAAGGATGGTGACCGACCAATTATGACCACTCATATTGAAGATGAAAAAATTAAACAAGCTGATACAGATATGAAGAAAATAAAAATAATACTATTGTTAGCATTCCCAGCTATAATAGAGAACCTTTTCCAAACGATTTTAGGATTTGTTGATACCTATTTTGTGTCAAAGCTCGGATTAGTAGAGGTTTCCGCTGTTGGTGTTACGAATGCTGTATTAGCTATTTACTTCGCTCTTTTTATGGCCTTAGGTGTAGCAGCAAATGTATATATTGCTAATTTCTTAGGTGCAAATAAAGTAGAAAAGGCAAGGCATATAGCACAACAATCCCTTATTTTAGCCTCACTATTTGGTGTTATAACCGGTATTATTACGCTACTTTTTGCGGAGGAACTGTTGCAACTAATGGGCATTGAGGCAAATGTATTAGAAGCAGGTACTATGTATTTTAAAATAGTTGCTATCCCTTCCATTTTTATGTCTCTTATGTTTGTATCAAGTGCAATCTTACGTGGAGCAGGGGATACGAAATCTCCAATGAAAATAAGTATTATCGTTAATATCATTAATGGTATACTCGATTATATTTTTATCTTTGGTTTCTGGGTTATTCCTGGTATGGGTATTGTAGGGGCAGCAGTTGCTACAGTAATAGCTCGTGTAATTGGTGCCATAGGTTTACTACTATATATTCAGCGGTCAGAGTTAATAAAGTTTAAAAAGGAGTACTGGAAATTAGATAAAACACATATGAAAGAATTAATGGTTCTTGGTAGTCCAGCAGCTGGGGAAAGGTTAATTATGAGAGCTGGGCAAGTTGTATACTTTAGCTTTGTGGTGGCACTAGGAACCAATGTATTTGCAGCTCATCAAATAGCAGGAAATATAGAAGTTTTTTCCTATATGATTGGGTATGGTTTTGCTACTGCAGTGACTATTTTAGTAGGGCAGCAATTAGGTGCAGGAAATCAACAAGAAGCTACAAAATACGCAAAACTATCAGTTATATTAGCAGTTGGATTTATGACAATTTTTGGTGCAATGCTGTTTTTCTTTGGAGAATGGGCTGGAGGATTCTTCTCTCAGGATCCACAGGTTAAAGAAAACATAGGGACCGCATTAAAAGTTTCGGGAATATTTCAGCCTTTCTTGGCAATTGTGCTGACATTAACTGGTGCCTTTCAAGGGGCAAATAATACGAAATTTCCAATGTATTTAACTGGAGTAGGAATGTGGGCAGTACGTACACTATTTGTATATGTGTTAGGCATTAAGCTTGGATGGGGGTTATTAGGGGTTTGGATAGCTATTGGCTTAGATACTGGACTAAGAGCATTAGTGCTTATCATACAATTTAAACGCAACAGATGGATTGTTGAAAAAACTGATCAAAAAGAAGACCCAGAGTCTCATTGTCACCCTCAAACAACTAAAGAGAATATGTCTTCGTGTGTTAACAACTACTAGGTCGAAAAAATTATATTTAAGCATATGTTTGACATGAAAAGAAAGGTAAATAAAGAGTTGTCCACCATGAACAACTCTTTATTACTTGATTATTTAACTATTAATGTTGATTTCATTTCACTATGACCTTCACCACACGGAATGCTACAATAGATTATGTATTCCCCAGGTTGATCAGGTGTAAGTGATGCCTTACCATCACCCTCAATATTTACATCAAATTCATCAATTGCAATCCCATGCATACCCTCATTATTTGTAAGTGAGATAGAAACTTCCTCACCAGCATTTACGCTGTATTCAGCTTGGTCAAACTCCCAATTAGTTGCCTTGATGTCAATCACATTGTTCGAGGTAGCTTCCCCAGTTTGTGAAGAACTACTGCTATCCGTGTCGGTGGTTTGCCCACATGCTGCTAATACTAGAACCAATCCTAAGGTAATTAATGTTAGCAATCCTTTGTTCATAGAAATTCCTCCTTAACAATTTTGATATTCTTACTAATGATTACTCTAGAATACAATTGTCTACTTTCTGTGCAGAAAGAAGGACTTCTTTGTGAACAAACTATAAATCAGCTATGGGGCTAAAGGTTACATAAGAAAGTATTTCGTGAGAGATTAATAAAGCATTGATTCAACAAAAAGCCGAGCTGCTCTTCCTATTTTATAATTCCTCACGAAGCCTCCATTGTTCCTATCATTCCTGACTCTTTATGACCAGGTATTGTGCAAACAAACTTATATACCCCAGGTTCAGTAGGAGTAAAAGAAATGGACTGTTCTTCTCCAGGGGCAGCGTGGAGATGAATAGTATTTGCGGTATTCTCATGATGATGGTTAGAGTTTTGCTGCACTTTCGATGGAGTAAAACCGATAATTTCTAGATCGTGTTCTATTTTACCAGTATTCACTATTGATAAAATTACCGTTTCTCCGACCTTGACGTTAACATTATTAGGTAGAAAATCATATTCGTTTGCGTTGATTTTCAAACTATTGTTGCTTTCTTCATTTTCAGAGTGATTATGCTCTGCTGAACCTGTTTCTATAAAGACGGGACCAGTTTGATTGAAAACAAAAAACAAAAATCCAAATAGAAAAACGGGCACTAACGGATTGTAAAAAAGGGATAATTCTTTTCCGATATTCTCTTTTTGCATCATATAAAATAGAATCAGCATGGTAGCGAGGAATAAAAAGAACATTATTAGAACAATGGCGTCATGATATTCCATTGTAATCATCGCTCCTAGCATAGCACCCATCATTCCACCCATCAAACCTGATAATAGACCATCTAGAACGGCCATGACACTGACGGGGATTCCCGCTAAAAATCCGACAATCATCCCTGCAGCCATTCCTAATAAGGTGGCTAGAAAAAAGTTTTCAAAAAATAGTATCCCAAAGATTATACCGAGAAGTAATCCAACACTCATTCCTAGTGTCATTGAAATCATCATACCAGTCATACAGGGTACTTTTCTTCTATTGTAAAATGTTTTTCCAATAATAATAGTTGATAATAGAAAAGTGATTAAAAATATCAAATACAAAGTTGTTCCCATTTTGTTCAAACCCCTCTCTTTTCTTGTCCAATTATGAAGTTAATTAATTATATGTCTGTCCATACTAAAAATATTCTTTTTATGAGAAAAGGAAGGGAGGGGGAGTCAGCATTTGAATTAGAGTATTATCATAAGAGGACGCCGATAAATAATCCTAACTATTTTCATAATGATAAACATTGATTAATTCGTGGCTAATTGTGGCGATTTTGTGAGGTTTTGTAAACCTGCACAATTTCTGCATTAATTGAGGCTATATTAGGAAGTAATGTTTAAATTTATAATTGGAATTGTTTAATTGTAAATTTACATGATAAAAGGTGAAATGTAGTTTTGTATAATTTGAACTATATAATTGTCAAAAGATGTTTCTAGAGATACTATTATGACAATCAGAGGGGGATTGAATTGGACGAAATTAATATTTTTCTTGCTTTTGGTGCGGGATTTCTATCTTTTATTTCACCATGTTGCTTACCGCTTTATCCTGCTTTTATATCATATATTACCGGAATGAGCGTTAGTGAAGTGAAAGAAGAGAATAAAAAAATGAATAAACGAGCAATTTTACATACCATTTTCTTTTTAATTGGTTTTTCCAGCATTTTTATCATGATAGGATTTACGACATCTTTCATCTCTGAATTCTTATTAATATATCAAGATATTATTAGACAAATTGGTGCTATATTAATTATTTTCTTTGGATTAGTTATTGTAGGAGTTCTTAATTTTAAGTTTCTTATGAAGGATAGGAGAATATCGTTTAAAAACCGTCCAGGTGGATTTTTAGGATCATTTTTAATTGGTATGGCGTTCTCACTAGGGTGGACACCTTGTACAGGACCAATACTAGCCATTGTATTGTCGTTGGCTGCTACCAATCCAGATGTTGGCATGGTGATGATGATAGCTTATGTATTAGGATTTTCAATTCCATTCTTTGTACTTTCCTTCTTTGTAGGACGAATAAAATGGATTAAAAAACATAGTGTCAAAATTATAAAAATCGGTGGATATATAATGATTTTCATGGGAGTTGCACTTTTCTTTGATTGGCTTACTAAACTAACTTCCTTTTTAGCAGGTTGGATTGGATTTTATGGATTCTAGTATTTTAACAACAACAGGAGTTGAATAATAGATGCAAAAAGGTTTATTTGCAGTGATTGGATTATTGCTCATAATTTTGTTATCGGCATGTAATGACAGTACACAGGAGATAGAAGGGGAAAAGAATATTAAGGAAATGGTATATGAATATAGTGTCAATAGCATTGATGGTGTAAATGCTTCCATTACATCTCAAGAATTAATTGTTACAGAAAGTGATAATGAGAAAACTACCTACAACTTGCCTGAGGATGAGTTTTTTGTTTCAATTGCTCCATTCATTAATACAACTCATCCTTGTACAAATCACAGCCTAACTGGCTGTCAAGGTGAACTAATCGATAAAGAATTTGATGTATATATTCAAGATGAAGATGGGAATGTAGTTGTTAATGAAACAATAACATCGTTAAAGAATGGATTTATTGACTTATGGTTACCTCGAGATAAAACATTTCAAGTTAAAATTGAATATGATGGAAAAATAGCAGAATCTGAAATTTCCACATTTGAAGGTGACAACACTTGCATAACGACTATGCAGCTGATTTAATTGTGATTGAGCAGAACAAGGGTTGTTAAGGGAACTTTTTAACTAACAATTACATTGCTTTCTAAATTGTATCTTTCAGATTTTAGTTTGCTGCTGCCTAAGGAACCCAATCTTATTGCATAGGAATTACCCCTTAAAAAATGACGTGTGAAGCTGTAGGAGCCCCAAAAAGTGATTTTAGGGTATATCTCACAACTGACACGTCATTTTTGAATTATCAAACACTCATCTACGCTTTGTTACTCTTATTAATATTAACTCTAACGAGAATCTTAGGAAGCCATCTGCCTGCATGCAGTTGCACATGAACGGCAAATTTCAGCACATTCCTTGCAATGTGCATCTTGGAATTTATCACATTCCGTAGCACAGCCTTCACACATTGAAGCACAAAGTTCACAAAAGCTTTTAGCCATATGACTGTTTCGAGCCATTAGAGCCGCAGCCTGTAAACAAATTTCAGCACAGTCATTTAGATGCTGAATACATGTAATTCTTGCTTGAATGTCTGGTTCTTGTAAACATGCTGTATGACATTCCTCACAGGCACGTGCACACTTTAAACATTCCTCAATACAATGATCCATGTTTGATGGTGAGTTGGAAAGTACGCCCATCTATAAACACTCCTTTTCATTAAAAATTTAACATTAGTAGGATTCTCTATGAGTTGGATATTATACAAGAGTTTAGTAATGGGATTCTATCACTTCAAAAACATATGGAAAGGTAATAATATCTTGTCCAATTTTAAATTCAGCCCAGAGTTTATACTTTCCTGCTATATCAAAATGCGTTTCAAAAATTGTTTTATTATTTGATACTGGATGTACATGAATAAACCTTTCCGCTAGTTCATCAAGAATGACAACGTGACCTAATGCACCTAAATATGGATCGGGGTTTGCATTTTTTAAATTAAATTTTAATTCAACCTTTTCATTGGTGGCAAAATGCCCATGCTCCAATATAATTTGATATCCTTTTATTTCTTTTTCATTTTCGGAATCAGGCTTTAATCGCATTATTGATTCATTTGCGTGATTTCTACCTATTGAAATAGGTTCTATAACATAATCTTTTCCTTCAACAATAATATCTACAAAACCCTTATAGCTTCCTCTATCACTTAATTTAACTTTTGCTTCAAAATGGTTATCTTTTATTTTTTTTGGATGTAGATGATAGTATTCCTCCAGATCGTTACTAACTATAATCAGATGCATATATTTTTCATGATTTTCTACTAATTCAATTGGATTATTGATATCATCATCATTTTCCAAATGAATTTCTACGATATTATCTCTATATGTTAAGGAAACGTTAATTTCATTATGAAAATTTTGGTTTGGTATAGTGCTTTCATGATGCTGATGATGTTGTTCCATATTATCTCACCTCGTATTATTGAATTAACAAGAAATTAGGTTAGGATTGACTTCTAAGTAAAAATGTCCCAAAAAAAGGGACATTTACTATCAGGAGGGTATTATATCTTTTTACCCTTAATGGTGTAACTGGTTTGGTTGGTTAGTGTTAACGTTTTTGTTTTGATAAATTGGCATATGGTTATGATTATTATTCGCTTGTAATGGATTTTGGGCCTCAACTTGCTCTGTTGTAGATGCGTTAGGGTGGCTCATCCATCCATTCTGTTGTGCTAACATACCAATTTGTTCAGCTATCTGTGACTGTTGTAAGGCCATTTCAACATGTATTTTTTTAACCTGTGGGTTTTTCATATTAAGTGCTGAAGTGAAATTATTGTTTGCCATTGCCATTGCTGTAATTTGGGCATCTGTCGCAATATCTTTATCCTCTAAACCAAGTGAAGAATAAGTATTGTGGTTATGACTTGTAACGTGTGGAATTGGTGGTAAAGACACCTGGTTCAAATTGTCTGGATTTAATAAGTTATTCATTACATTTACATGATTTTTCATTAATCCTGCATGTTGTTCCAACAACATTATTAACTGCTGATTTTTAGTACCAGAAGCATATAGCTCCAACTTTTTGATAAGTGCATTATGGACTGACAGGTGATTTGCCATAAGCCCTACATCTATAGTTTTTAACATTTAAAAAGCTCCCTTTTATAGGTGTATTACCTAGTGATTAATATTATTATTGTCAGTCTCATTCGAACTATTCATCCTTTTAAACCCTTATAACGAGATAATCGCCATCCTTCATTTTTACCACATCTGCCTTCATTGCTTTAGCAATGTCCTGTGTGATACGCTTTTGCTGTTCCTCATCGTTAGCTAACAATGAAAGTTGTGACCCACCTAGTATGCGGTCTTTTTGCAATGTCACAATGGCCAGCACTTGATAATTTGGTCTTTGGGATATTTCTCTACCCATTAATCATTCCCTCCCAATAAATTTTGTGTTCATTAATTTACTGCTTTTTTTAACGCTTTCAAGTATAGGGGTATTCCTAACAGTATGTAATAGTTTATTGATATCACCAGCAATAGGTATTAAGGTAATAACAATTCTTCCATCATCATATTCCTTTCTACTAAAGTGGTATCTCTTTGCACCTAATGCTCTAGTTGCTTCAAATAATATTGCCTGTCTTTGCCCAAAGTTATCAAGTCCAATACGGAAATGTTCTTCATGGGGGTGAATCACTACTGCTATTCCTTCATCTTTAAACATCTTTGCGGCATTTTCACTCCCTAGAAGATTGGAAACATAAATGCCATCCACAAATAATTCTGATCCTTTTACTTCAATTTCACCTTGTTTGACATCAGCTATATCACCAACACTTTTTCCTTTTGAAAAGCGATTGATGATATAAAAAGTTAGTCCACCAATAACAATTGCTGCTAAAACGCTTAACCAAATTTGTTCCAGATTGACAATTTGAATTGTCAATGATGATACGAGAGCAACTATCAATGCGAAATAATTTCTTGATTCAAACGTTTTGGATATCCCATCAATATAGGCATCTCCACGGTATGCAAATTCTGTATTTTCTAAGTCCTTTAAGCTCTCCCTCTCAGATTTTCTTACATCACGAAACTGTTGAATAGCAACTGTTAGAAAAGTTACGGCTACAAAATTTTTAGTCATTAATGCTGGTATTGCAACTGCCCCTAATGATGCGGCGACAAAGCCTGTAACTAAATGTATTAAATATCCATTTGGATAACTAGGATATTGCCGATAGTCAGCTTTAATAGTCATTATACGAGCCATAGTACCCATAACAATTCCTGTTACAATCATTACAAGATATTGAGAGGATATCATTTCAGTATCCATAAAGGACCTCCTTGTATAAAGGGATATTGTTTCTATCTCTAAATCCGTTGAAGTAATCATTAATAGTATTAGACATTCAACATTTTTCATTCAAATAAATGGCAGTGTGCAATTAAGTGAATTCTCGTATAACTTTAATGGAGCACAAAATGAATTGTACTCCATTAAAGTTGAGATTATAAACAAGCGGCGCATACAATAATAAGCAGGATAAATAATACAACGATTAAAGCGAAGCCATTAGCTCCATAACCAGTTCCCGCTGTATTATATCCGTAGCCTCCATAACCAAGGCCGCCACCACCATATGGTCCTATGCCGAATCCGAATCCCATAATCCACCACACCTTTCAGTAATCTATATCATTAATATCCATATCCCACGTAGGACGCACCAATAATAATTAAAAGGATAAACAACACAACAAGCAAAGCGAATCCTCCGCCATATCCTACACCTACACCTGCAGCAACATCACTCATTAAAAAATACACCTCCCTAATCATATACATTTACTATATGAAAGCTCACTATTTCTGGTATGGATATTATCCCAGAAATAATTAATTAAATAATGATTTGATTTAATTCTTCATTAACTTTTTTGCTGAGAATGTTCCAAATTACTTAAATTAAATCCACTTATGCCCTGGTATATATGTCATTTAAGAAAATAGGTCACTATGCATACAATGTTATGTGGCTATGGATACTTGGGAGGTGAAAAGTTTGTCAATTGATCATCATTATGAAATGTGTTGTCGATATAAAGGAAGGGCTATTAGAATAAGGTGTCGTGACGGTAGTATGCACACTGGGATAATTCGAAGCGTTACTAGGAATAGGGTTTATTTGCAACCACTCGGTCCTAATAGAAACCTTGGTGGTTTTGGTTATGGTTATTACGGCTATGGTGGCTTTGGCTATGGAATTGCACTTGGTGCGATTGCCACACTAGCATTAATACCTTTCTTCTTTTGGTAAGCATAAGAACAAATGGCTTATGGATTTAAAGCCATTTGTTCTTGTATCCTACAACAATGGGTGATGTTCGTCATTATCCAAAAGCAATTGTGCTATAGTATTTGATTCCATGCTTAACATCTCTTTACTAGTGACTTTGAATGCTTTTACGTATTTTTTTATTAGGGAATAGCCCATACAGTATCCGCTCATTTTAGGATAGTCATCTAAGCCATATACAATCATTTGATGTATGAAGTCAAACTTCGAAACATTTCTGTTAGGGTAAATCAGGTCCTTCCATATGTGACTAAGTTCATTTTCAGCATAATAGGAGGTCCATTCTGCTACATATTCTTTACCTACTCTTTCTAAAACTGCATTTTCTGCTAGTCCCTCCAATATAATCGTATCAAGTAATACGTAGTCTTTCTCATCCTTTTCCCATTTAGTTAATCGACACACATGGTTATATTCATGCGTAATTAGTGCTTTTAATTCTTTTTCTGTATTTTCCTGGGATACAAATAGAAAAAGTTTATCTTTAAATGCTAAGCCAGACTTTCCTTGGGATAACTTTTTTAACCTTGTATTTTGTGAATCTGAAGGAAAAATAAAAATAGGAATATCTGGTCCTTCCCATTCCTTTTGGAGTGATAGAAACTCCTCATTAATTGTATTCCATACCTTATTTTCTTGTAATGTTTTAAATTGTTCAGTACCCTGTGGTATAGGTTGATACATTCCATGCATGACTAAATACTCATAAATTTCCTTTGCAGAAGCATTATGAAAATATTGTTTTATATTTTCACATATTTTAATAGGTTGATAGTAGTCAGTTTGTAGCCACTGATCTGTTGTAATTATACTCACCTTATAGACTCCTAACTAATTTTTATTCTTTATAGTATGTATGGACTAAATAAACGTTTCAGAATTCGGTATGGAATCTAAATCATATATAGGCGTATACCTTTCCATAAATTTTTTATCGGAATACTTTAAAATAAACAGAAATGGGGGTGTTCCGGATATGTTTCCAGAAAGACCAAGAGGACCAAAGCCAATTTTGCCACCTAGACCACAGCAAATAAAAAGAAAACAGATTCCCAATAAATCCAGTTTGCTGTCTAGTTTTCAGAATGATGAAGGGGATATGGATATTGATAAGGTTATGGTAACCGGAAAGAAGATAATGGATGTTTATAATCAAGTAAGTCCATATTTTTCTAAGTTTATTAAAAGATAGCTACTAGATTGCAAAAAAGGGGATTTTTTATGAAACCAACATACTTGAATTGTTTGTCATTGCTAGGAGTTGGTGGGGCACATCCTGGAGGACTTAAACTTACTAAAGATATTCTATTAAAAGAAGATATAGATAAAACTAAAAAAGCACTTGATATTGGATGCGGTACGGGACAGACATCGGCTTTTATAGCAAACCAATATGAATGTGATGTTACAGCGTTGGATTCGAATTATGTGATGTTAGAAAAATCAAGGGAAAGATTTTCAGAGCTTTCCTTATCTATTGATATTGTTCATGGGTATGTAGAAAACCTTCCGTTCGAGAATCTATTATTTGATCTAATTCTTTCAGAGTCTGTACTAGCTTTTACCAATACTTCCAAATCCATATCTGAAGTTAAACGAGTCCTCAAACCATGTGGTGTATTATTGGCAATCGAAATGGTATGCGAGCGAGAATTATCAAATGAAGCACGGACAGAAATCCAAGATTTTTATGAAGTATCTCATCTTTTAAGTGAAAATGATTGGATAACTATCTTTCGAGCAAATGGGTTTGGACAGGTAAATGTTGAAAAAGTTAAATTAAAAAATGAACTGAATGATTTGGATAATACTGCAGAATTTTCTCTATCTGAAAATATTCCTGATGATTGTTTTTATATTCTAAAGAAACATGAATATTTTACTGATTTATATCGAGATAGCTTAGGATTTCGGATATTCCGATGTAATATTTAACAATTATAAATTGCTTGGGGGGATGTCATTTGACGATACGAAAAGCAACATACAATGATATAAAAGTAATTCTTAGCCATTCAATGGAGGTATTAAGAGAATCAACTAACGAACGAATAACTCCCACCCAGAGAAATGCGGATAAAATGGTATCTCCATTTATGGCAGACGGGGGTAGCTATCTCATTTACATTGAAAATGACGAAATTAAAGGATGGATTGGAATAGGTAGTATTTTTGATTACTATTTGGAAAAAGTAATAGGTTATATTTCTGAACTTTATGTAATGCCACTATATCGTGGACATGGCATAGCTGAAAAACTATGTAAGGAAGCATTAACAAAATTAAGAGAAGAGGGCTATACAAATGTTCAATTAAATGTTTTTTCAGGAAATCAGGCCAAGAAACTTTATAAGAAACTTGGTTTTCAAGAAGTTTCTACACTGTTGGAGATTGATTTGAATAAATAGAATAGAAGGATAACTACCCTTTTGTTGGCAGTCACGAACTATGACGGATGAAAGGTCAGCAGCATTGACGTGGCATGTGATTTACAGCC